>NZ_JBHYVB010000004.1:59494-70953 GCF_042750115.1 Streptomyces sp. NPDC059455 | reverse complement strand
GCCCCCCCGCGCCGCGGGCGCCGGCGGGGGCCCGGCGCGCCCCGCGGGGGCGCGGGGCTGTGTCGATGTGCGGCTCCGCCGCGTGGGCGCGGCCGGCCACGACGGCGCCGCGGATGGCCGACGACCGATCGTGGCACCTTCAGCGGAGCGTTTACGCGAGGTGGAAGACCTCCGTGAGCGGCTTCATCGCCTCGTCCGGCTTCGCGCCGTCGAGCGCCTCGAAGAAGGGCGCCATCTCGGCCTGCCAGCGGGCGTTGACCTCGGTTGCGGCCATCGCCGCCTGGGCCGCCTCGAAGTCCTCGGTCTCCAGGTAGCCGACGAGCAGCCCGTCCTCGCGCAGGAAGAGCGAGTAGTTGTGCCAGCCGGTCTCCGACAGCGCCGCCCACATCTCGGGCCAGACGGCCGCGTGCCGCTCGCGGTATTCCTCGATCCCGTCCTGGCGGACCTTCAGCAGAAAACACACCCGCCGCATCGCCGACCGCCCGCCTCAGAAGTGGTACTTGTCGATGTTGGACTTCTCGAAGACGGTGGGCGGGCCGAGGATGACCTCGCCGTTCTTGCCGACCGTGTACTCGCCCAGCTTCCCGGCCTTGAACTTCTCCCCCTCGGCCCCGGTGATCTGCCCGGAGGCGAGCGCGGCCGCGGCGTACGAACCGAGGTAGCCGAGCTTCTTGGGGTCCCAGAGCGCGAACTGCTCGACGGTGCCGTCCTTGACGTACTTGCGCATCTGGTTGGGCGTGCCGAGGCCGTTGAGGACCACCTTGCCCTCGTACGAGGAGCCGCTGATGTAGCGGGCGGCCGCGGCGATGCCGACCGTGGTGGGCGCGATGATGCCCTTGAGCTTGGGGTACGCCTTGAGCAGGCCCTGGGTCTCCTGGAAGGACTTCTGGTCGTCGTCGTCCCCGTACACCGTCTTGACCAGCTTCATGTTCTTGTAGGCGGGCTTGCTCAGCTCGTCCTTCATGAAGCGGATCCAGGTGTTCTGGTTGGTGGCGTTCTGGGTGGCGGAGAGGATCGCGATCTGACCCTTGTAGTCGAGCTGTTTGGCGAGGTGCTGGACCTGGCTGCGGCCGATCTCCTCGGAGCTGGCCTGGTTGATGAAGAGCTGACGGCAGGCCGGGGCGGTGTCGGAGTCGTACGCCACCACCTTGATGTCCTTCTTCATGGCCTGCTTGAGCGGGCCGCACACCGCGTTGGGGTCGTTGGCCGCGATCAGGATGGCGTCCTGGCGCTGCTGGACCAGGGTGTTGATGTACGACACCTGGGAGGAGGCGCTGGCGTCGGACGGTCCGACCTCCTTGCCCTTGCCGCCGAGCTCCCCGGCGGCCGTGATCCCCGCCTCGTCGACGATCCTCTCGTAGGGGTTGTTGATCTGCTTGGGCAGGAAGGCCAGCTTGAGGCCCTTCTTCAGGGGGGCGCCGGGGTCGGCCTTGGCATCGCTCTTGGCGGCGCCGCCGTTGTCGTTGTCGTTCTTGGTGGTGCCGCCGCAGCCGGCCAGGGCCACGGCCAGGGCACAGACCGCGGCGGCGGTGGCGGCGGCGCGGCGGCTTCGAAAAGGGTCGTGGCGCGCAGCGCCCCGTTCGAGGGTGGTGGCGGACGACGGGAGGGCGAAGCGCTGGTTCATGAGAAGACCTTTCGCGGTACGAGGGTGGATCAGCTGGTCGAGGCGGCGGCGCGCCGGTGACGCCAGGCGCTCACGGTGGTGATCAGACGGGGGGTGAGGACGGAGGCCACCAGCAGCAGCCCGGTGACGATCACCTGGACCTCGTTGGCCACGTCGTTGAGGGTCAGCAGGTTCTTCAGGACGCCGATGAGCAGCACCCCGGCGACGGCGCCGAACAGCGTGCCCTTGCCGCCGTCGAAGTCGACGCCGCCCAGCAGGACGGAGGCGATGACGAGCATTTCGAAACCCTGGCCGTTGTCGGCCCGTGCGCTGCCGTACCGCAGGGTGAACACGACCCCCGCGAAGGCCGAGATCAGCCCGCTGACGACGAACAGCAGCAGCTTGACGCGTTTGACGCGGATGCCCGCGAAGTACGCGGCGTCCTCCTGGGCGCCGATGGCGAACAGCGACCTGCCGATGCCCGTGGCGTGCAGCACCACGGCGGCGATGGCGGCCAGCACGATGAACAGCGTCACCGGATAGGTGAGGAAGGTGCCGGGCACGGTGGTGGTGTCCACGGCCCACTTGGCGTACGTCTCGGGGAAGTCGGTGATGGCGTTGGAGCCGAGCACCACCGAAGCCAGCCCCCGGTAGAGCGCGAGCGTCCCGATGGTGACGGCCAGCGAGGGCAGCCCGACCCGGGTGACCAGCCAGCCGTTGAGCAGCCCGCCGGCCACCCCGACCAGCAGCACGATCGGCACGATGGTCTCGAACGCCCAGCCCGCGTCCCACAGTTGGCCGGTGAGCGCGCTGGACAGGCCGAGCATCGAGGCCACCGACAGATCCACCTGCCCGGCCACCACCAGCAGCGTCATCGGCAGCGCCATCAGCGCCACCTCGGCGATGTCGTTGAAGGCGAAGGCGAGGTTGTCGCGGCTGGCGAAGCCGTCCGTGGTGCCGAGGCCGGTGAGGAAGACGGCCACCAGCAGCACCCCGACGGCGGTGTCCCACCTGAGCTTCATCGGGGTTCTCCTTCGTGGATACCCCCGGCTTCTGCCGGGGGAGGAAACGAAGCTCCTGCGAAGCAGGGCAGGGAAAGCCGAATCGCTGTCAGGGTGATTCGGCGTCCACCGAGATCCCGCCGACATCCGCTACTCACAAGGGAGCTGATAGGCTGTGAGGCGTGACACGCCAGGTCAAGCGGGCTTTCAAGTACCGCTTTTACCCCACGGACGAGCAGGCGGCCGAGCTGTCGCGCACGTTCGGCTGTGTCCGCCTCGTGTACAACAAGGCGCTGGAGGAGCGCACGCGGGCCTGGTACGGCGAGCAGCGCCGCATCTCCTACGTCCAGTCCTCCGCCGCGCTGACGGAGTGGAAGAAGACAGAGGAACTCGCCTTCCTGAGCGAGGTGTCCTCCGTCCCCCTCCAGCAGGCGCTGCGCCACCTTCAGACGGCGTTCGGGAATTTCTTCGCCAAGCGGGCGAAGTACCCGCGGTACAAATCGCGGAAGAAGTCCCGCACGTCGGCCGAGTACACCCGCAGCGCCTTCACATGGCGCGACAGGCGTCTGACGCTGGCGAAGATGGCCGAGCCGCTGGAGATACGCTGGTCCCGTCCCCTCCCAGAAGGCGCGGAGCCGACGACGGTGACCGTGTCCCGCGACAGCGCGGGCCGCTGGTTCGTCTCCCTGCTCGTCGAGGACACCATCGCCCCGACCCCCGCTACGAGTGCGGCGGTCGGCCTGGACGCCGGGATCACCTCCCTGGTGACCCTGTCCACCGGGGAGAAGGTCGCCAACCCCCGGCACGAACGCCGTGACCGGGCCCGCCTGGCGAAGGCGCAGCGGGAGCTGTCCCGCAAGGCCAAGGGATCCACGAACTGGGAGAAGGCGCGCCGGAAGGCCGCCCGCGTGCACGCTCGGATCACCGACCGGCGCCGGGACTTCCTGCACAAGCTGACCACTCGTCTCGTCCGTGAGAACCAAACGGTCGTGATCGAGGACCTCACCGTCCGCAACCTGCTGAAGAACGGCAAGCTCGCGCGAGCCATCTCGGACGCGGCATGGACGGACCTGCGCATGATGCTGGAGTACAAGTGCGCCTGGTACGGGCGCGAGCTCATCGTGATCGACCGCTGGTTCCCGTCCAGCAAGCTGTGCGGGGCCTGCGGCACGGTCCGCGAGCGACTGCCGCTGAACGTCCGGGAGTGGACGTGCGACTGCGGCACCGTGCATGACCGCGACGTGAACGCGGCACGCAACATCCTGGCCGCCGGGCTGGCGGCCTCTGCCTGTGGAGACGGTGTAAGACCTCAACGGGAGTCCTCCCGGACGGGGCGGTCGTCAGTGAAGCAGGAAACCCAGCGGGCGACCGCTGGACTCCCCCGCCCTTAGGCCGGGGGAGGAAGTCAACGTGCGCTCCTTTTCCTCAGCGCGCGGGTCATGCGCACCCGTACGATCCGGTCCACGCTGATGGCCGCCAGCAGCAGCGCACCGGCGATGGCGTCCTGCCAGAAGGAGTCGACCTTCAGCACGGCCAGGGCGCTGCCGATGGTGGTGAGCAGCAGAGCGCCCAGCGCCGCGCCCCACACCGTGCCGGTGCCGCCGACGATGGCGACGCCACCGACCACCACCGCGCTGACCACGGTGAGTTCCCAGCCGTGGGCGTTGTCGGCGACGACGGTGCCGAAGCGGGCCAGCCACAGCGCGCCCGCGAAGCCCGAGACGGCGCCGGAGAACAGATACGCGGCCAGCACCCGCCGCCGGATCGGCACCCCGGCCAGCCGGGCGGCCTCCGGGCTGGAGCCGATGGCGTACAGCTCACGGCCACCGCGGTAGGTGCGCAGGACGTACGCGGTCCCGGCGAGCGCCACGAAGGCGATCAGCGGGAGATACGGGATGCCCAGCACGCTGCCGCTGCCGAGGTCCAGTACGGACTCCGGCACATCGGCGGCGTTGATCTGCTCGCCTTGCGCCCACCAGTAGTCGACGCCCTGGATGATGTAGAGCATTCCGAGGGTCACCACCAGCGCGGGCACCCGTCCGAAGCTCACCAGCGCACCGCTGACGATGCCGCAGCCCGCGCCGACGAGGAGGCCGAGGGCCAGGACCGTCAGCGGCCCGTGGTCGGTGCCGGAGACGAACTTCCCGCAGGCGAAGGCGGACAGGCCCACCACGGAGCCGACGGACAGATCGATGTTGCGGGTGATGACCACGACCGACTGCCCGACCGCGAGCAGCACCAGGATGGCGGCGTTGAGCAGCAGGTCCTTGATGCCCTGGTCGTCGAGGAAGCGCGGTTCGGCGATCCAGGTGAACAGCACCAGCAGCACGAGGGCCCCGGCGATGCTGATCTCCCGCGCGCGGAAGACGGCGTCGACGAGCGAGCGCGCCGAGCGTGCCGTCTCCGGGGCGGTGGCGGGGTTGACGGGTTTCTCGATGGTCACGCTCACGTGCGGGTCCCTTCTGCCGTGGCGCCGTCGGCGCCGGTGGGCCCGGTGGCGTGGGGGTGCCCGCTCGCGCCGGTGGCGCCGGTGCGCCCGCTCGCGCCCGTGTCACCGGTGGCGTGGGGGTGCCCGCTCGCGCCGGTGGCATCGGTCGGCCCGGTCGCGGCGGCCTCGCCGGGGAGCGCGGTCGCGGCGGCCTCACCGGCGACACCGGCGCCTTCGGCGCCACCCGTGAGCCCGGTCGCGGCGGCCATCACGGACTCCTCGGTGGCCTCGGCGCGCGGGATCTCGGCCACCAGCCGGCCCTCGTGCATCACCAGGACCCGGTCGGCCATGCCCAGCACCTCGGGCAGATCGGAGGAGATCATCAGCACCGCGAGCCCGTCGGCGGCCAGCGACGACAGCAGCCGGTGCACCTCGGCCTTGGTGCCGACGTCGATCCCTCGCGTGGGCTCGTCCACGATGAGCACCGTGGGCTCGGTCGCCAGCCACTTGGCGAGCACGACCTTCTGCTGATTGCCGCCGGAGAGCACCCCGACGTGGTCGGCGAGGCTGCCGTACTTCAGCTGGAGCCGGACCGCCCAGTCGGCGGCGCGGCCGCGCTCCAGCGCCCGTTTCACCAGCCCCGCGCGGCCCAGCCGGTCCAGGCCGGTCAGCCCGATGTTCCGCTCGATGGACATCTCCATCACCAGCCCGCGCTGGCGCCGGTCCTCGGGGACGAGGGCGAGCCCGGCGTCCATGGCGGCGGTCGGCGAACCGGGCCGCAGCACCGCCCCGTCGACCCGCACCTCGCCCGCGTCCGCCCGGTCCACGCCGAAGACGGCCTGGGCGACCTCGGTGCGCCCGGCGCCGACCAGCCCGGCGAGCGCGACGATCTCACCGCGCCGCACCTCGAAGGAGACGTCCCGGAAGACGCCCTCACGGGTCAGCCGGCGCACCGACAGCGCGGTCTCGCCGACCCGGCTGTCCTGTTTGGGGTAGAGCTCGGCCAGGTCCCGGCCGACCATGCGGCGGACCAGGGCGTCCTGGGTGAGCTCGGCCAGCGGCTCGGAGGCCACCCACCGGCCGTCCCGCAGGGTGGTGACCCGCTGGCAGAGTTCGAAGATCTCTTCCAGGCGGTGGGAGATGAACAGCACGGCGGCGCCCTCGGCGCGCAGCGTCTCGACGACCGAGAAGAGCCGGGCGGTCTCGCTCCCGGTGAGTGCCGCCGTCGGCTCGTCCATGATCAGCACCCGGGCGTCGAAGGAGAGCGCCTTGGCGATCTCGACGATCTGCTGGTCGGCGATGGACAGGCCCCTGGCGGGCCGGTCCGGGTCGAGCTCGACGCCGAGCCGCGCCATCAGGGCGGCGGTGGAGGTCCGTACGGCCTTGTGGTCGATCCGGCCGAGGGCCCGGCGGGGCTGACGGCCCATGAAGATGTTCTCGGCGATGGACAGATCGGGGAAGAGCGTCGGCTCCTGGTAGATGACGGCGGTGCCGACGTCACGGGCGTCGGCGGGGCCGTGGAAGACCACCGGCTCGCCGTCCAGCAGCACCCGGCCGGAGTCGGGCCGGTGCACCCCGGCGAGGATCTTGATGAGCGTCGACTTGCCCGCCCCGTTCTCACCGGCCAGGGCATGGGCCTCACCGGCGAAGAGCTCGAGCGAGACGTCCCGGAGGGCCCGTACGGCGCCGAAGGATTTGTTCACCCCCTCGAGGGCGAGGACCGGCACACCGGTCGAAGCAGGCTGGCTCACGGAGTCTCCTGACGCGTACGCAGGGGCAATAAATGAAATGTTTCAATGCCGGATTCCGGGAAGCTAGCGGCGCCCTATGCGGCCGTCAAGGGGGTGTGCACGGGATATACCCACATCGTTTCAACCCCCTTGACGCACCCCGAACCCCGGCCCTACGGTCCAGGCGCCTTGGGTTGAATCGTTTTCATCGATCGTTCCCATCCAGCCGTCCCTGGAGGAAGCCCATGATCAGCAGACGTCACCTGCTCGCCACCACCGCTGCCACCGGTACGGCCCTCACGGGTCTGCCCGCCCTCACCCCGTCCGCCGCCGCCGAGGACCGCCCCGGCGCGGGGCTGCGGGTCCTGAGCACCACGGTGGAGTACGCGCCCCATCCGCTCGGCCTCGACACCGCCCGCCCCCGGCTGAGCTGGATCCTCGACTCGGACGCCCGCGACCAGCTCCAGAGCGCTTACCACATCCGGGTCGCCACCTCCCCCGACCGGCTCGGCGAACCGGACGTCTGGGACAGCGGCAGGACGACATCGCGCCAGTCGGTCCTGGTCCCCTACGACGGCCCGACCCTGGGCCCGCGCACCCGCTACCACTGGTCGGTGCGGGTCTGGGACGGCCACGGCCGCCCCTCCCCCTGGTCCGCCCCCGCCTGGTGGGAGACCGGGCTGCTGAACTCCGGTCAGTGGCAGGCCCGTTGGATCGCCGCGCCCGCCGCGCTGACCTCGCCCCCGTCCCTGGAGGGCGCCTCCTGGATCTGGTTCCCCGAGGGGGACCCGGCCACCGAGGCCCCGGCGGCCACCCGGTGGTTCCGTACCTCCGTCCACGCCCCGGGCACCGTCCGCCGCGCCCAGCTGGTGGTGGCGGCCGACGACGGCTTCACCGCCCATGTGAACGGCGCCGAGGTCGCCGCCCGCGAGGCGGTGGGCGCCCTCAAGGCATGGAGCCATCCGGTCACCGTCGACGTGACCGAATTCCTCGACCAGGGCGCCGCCACCCTCGCCATCGCGGCCACCAACGCCGAGAAGGGCCCGGCGGGGCTGCTCGCCACCCTGGAGCTCACCACCGAGGACGGCACCACCCACCACCACACGGACGCCACCTGGCACACCACCGCCGCCGAGCCTCCCGCCACCTGGACGGACCCGGACTACGACGACAGCGGCTGGGCCACCGCCAGGAAGCTGGCAGCCTGGGGCGGCGGGCCCTGGGGCAAGGTGCTCCCCCTCCAGTCCCCCGCCCAGCTGCGCCGCACCTTCCGGCTCACCAAGCCCGTGGCGCGCGCCCGGCTCTACTCCACGGCGCTGGGCCTCTACGAAGCCCACCTCAACGGTGTCCGCGTCGGCCGCGACCAGCTGGCGCCCGGCTGGACCGACTACCGCAAGCGCGTGGCGTACCAGACCTACGACGTCACCGACGCCCTCCGCCGAGGGACGAACGCCCTCGGGGTGACCCTCGCACCCGGCTGGTACGCCGGGAACATCGCCTGGTTCGGCCAGACCCAGTACGGCGACCACCCGGCCCTGCTCGCCCAGCTGGAGGTCACGTACACCGACGGCAGCACCGAGCGCGTCACCACCGACCAGCAGTGGCGCGCGGCCACCGGCCCGCTGCTGACCGCCGATCTGCTGATGGGCGAGGAGTACGACGCCCGCGCGGAGACCCCCGGCTGGACCTCACCGGGCTTCGACGACACCGGCTGGCGCCCCACCGTCACGGCCACGGACATCACGGCCGAGGTGGTGGCCCAGACCGACGCCCCGACCCGGGTGGAACGCGAGATCAAGCCCGTCAAGGTCACCGAACCCGCCCCCGGTGTCCACCTCTTCGACCTGGGCCAGAACATGGTCGGCAGTGTCCGTCTCACCGTCTCCGGCCCAGCCGGCCACAAGGTCCGGATCCGCCACGCCGAGGTGCTGGGCCCGGACGGCACCGCCTACACGGCCAATCTGCGTACCGCCCGCCCCGTCGACACCTACACCCTCAAGGGCGGCGGCCGGGAGACCTACGAGCCGCGCTTCACCTTCCACGGCTTCCGCTACGTCGAGGTCACGGGCTACCCAGGAACGCCCTCCCTCGACGCGATCACGGGCCGGGTGATGCACACCGCCGCCCCGTTCACCCTGTCGTTCCACACCGACTCGGCGATGCTCAACCAGCTGCACTCCAACATCACGTGGGGGCTGCGCGGCAACTTCCTGTCCATCCCCACCGACACCCCGGCGCGGGACGAACGGCTCGGCTGGACCGGCGACATCAACGTGTTCTCCAGCACCGCCGCGTACACCATGGAGTCCGCCCGCTTCCTCACCAAATGGCTCCAGGACCTGCGCGACGGCCAGACCGACCAGGGCTCCTTCCCCGATGTGGCACCCCACCTCGGCGACGTCGGCAACGGCGTGGCGGGCTGGGGCGACGCCGGGGTGACCGTGCCCTGGAACCTCTACCAGGCGTACGGCGACACCCGGGTGCTGCGCGAGAACTGGCCGGCCATGCGGCGCTGGATCACCTACCTGGAAGAGCACAGCACCGATCTGCTGCGGCCCGCCGAGGGTTACGGCGACTGGCTCAGCATCGAGGCGGACACCCCGAAGGACGTCATCGCCACCGCCTACTTCGCCCACGTCACCGACCTCGTCGCCCGCACCGCACACGTCCTGGGCGAGGACCCGGCCCCGTACGAGGACCTCCTGACCCGCGTCAAGACGGCCTTCAACCGCGCGTACGTCTCCGCCGACGGCAGGATCAAGGGCGACACCCAGACCGCGTACGTCCTGGCGCTCTCCATGGGCCTGCTCCCCGCCGGCCTCCGCACACCCGCGGCCGATCGCCTCGTCGCCCTCATCAAGGACCGCGACTGGCATCTGTCCACCGGTTTCCTCGGCACCCCGCGACTGCTTCCGACCCTCACCGAGGCCGGTCACACGGACGTCGCCTACCGCCTGCTCCACCAGCGCACATTCCCCTCCTGGGGCTACCAGATCGACCGGGGCGCGACCACGATGTGGGAGCGCTGGGACTCGATCAAGCCGGACGGGAGCTTCCAGGACGTCGGGATGAACTCGTTCAACCACTACGCCTACGGCTCGGTCGGCGAGTGGATGTACCAGAACATCACCGGGATCGCCCCGGCCGCCCCCGGCTTCCGCGAGTTCCTCATCCGGCCCCGCCCCGGTGGCGAGGTGCGCTCCGCCGAGGGCCGCTACGAATCCCTCTACGGCCCGGTCACCACCCGCTGGTCGCAGGGCGGGGACAACGGCGGGGACTTCACCCTCACGGTGTCCATCCCCGTCAACACCACGGCCCAGATCTGGGTCCCGGCACGCCGCGCGGCGGATGTGACCGCTCGCGGCGCCCGCCCGCAGCGCATGGCGGACGGCTGCGCGGTGTTCGCCGTGGGGTCGGGGACCCACCACTTCTTGACGCGTGGCCGACCGCGCGGCTAGGTTTCTTGAATCGTTTCATGAAGGAGATTCATGTCTGACGTTCCAGCCGTGAAGGCGGCCCTCAAGAGCCAGGCGGTCGAGACGCCGTCATGGGCGTACGGCAACTCCGGAACCCGCTTCAAGGTCTTCGCCCAGCCCGGCGTCCCGCGCTCCCCCCAGGAGAAGCTGGACGACGCCGCCCAGGTGCACGCCTTCACCGGAGTCGCCCCCACGGTCGCCCTGCACATCCCCTGGGACACGGTCGAGGACTACGGGGCGCTCGCCAAGTACGCGGAGGAGCGCGGCCTGAAGCTGGGCGCCATCAACTCCAACGTCTTCCAGGACGACGACTACAAGCTGGGCTCGGTCACCCACCCCGACCCGGCGGTCCGCCGCAAGGCGCTGGGCCACCTCCTGGAGTGCGTCGACATCATGGACGCCACGGGCTCCCGCGACCTCAAGCTCTGGTTCTCCGACGGCACCAACTACCCCGGCCAGGACGACATCGCGGCCCGCCAGGACCGCCTCGCCGAGGCGCTGAGCGCGGTCTACGAGCGCCTCGGCGAGGGCCGGCGGATGCTGCTGGAGTACAAGTTCTTCGAGCCCGCCTTCTACACCACGGACGTCCCGGACTGGGGCACCGCCTACGCCCACTGCCTCAAGCTGGGCCCCAAGGCCCAGGTCTGCGTGGACACCGGCCACCACGCGCCCGGCACCAACATCGAATTCATCGTCGCCCTCCTGCTGCGCGAGAAGAAGCTCGGCGCCTTCGACTTCAACTCCCGCTTCTACGCGGACGACGACCTGATGGTCGGCGCCGCCGACCCCTTCCAGCTCTTCCGGATCATGTACGAGGTGGTCCGGGGCGGCGGGCTGACCTCGGGGGTCGCCTTCATGCTCGACCAGTGCCACAACATCGAGCCCAAGATCCCGGCGATCATCCGCTCGGTGATGAACGTCCAGGAGGCCACGGCCAAGGCCCTCCTGGTCGACCGCGACGCCCTCGCCGTGGCCCAGCGCGAGGGCGACGTGCTCGGCGCCAACGCGGTCCTGATGGACGCGTACAACACCGACGTAAGGCCGCTGCTGGCCGAGGTCCGCGAGGAGCTGGGCATCGACCCGGACCCGATGGCGGCGTACCGGGCCTCGGGGTGGGCGGAGCGGATCGTGGCGGAGCGGGTGGGTGGGCAGCAGGCGGGGTGGGGGGCGGTGCGCCAGCGGCGGGGCGGGGCGGACCCCCCCCCCCGCCCCCCCCACTCG
>NZ_JBHYVB010000004.1:54160-59484 GCF_042750115.1 Streptomyces sp. NPDC059455 | reverse complement strand
CCGGGGGGGGGGGGGGGGGGGGGGGGGGGGGCGCGGGGCCCCCCCCCCCCCCGCCCCTTCCCGAATCCGGGGGCAAGCCCCCGGGCCCCGGAACCCGGGGCTGCGCCCCGCACCCCCTGGGGCTCCGCCCCGAACCCCGGGGCACTACCCCAGACCTCTGGGGCTCCGCCCCGAACCCGACGGGGCTTCGCCCGAACATGCGGGTCGCCCGAACACCTCGGAAAGCCGCCCCGCACACCCGGGGGCTTCGCTCCGAACCCCTTGGGCGCCGTCCCCCACCACTACTGGCCCCAAGCGCCCCCTGCGGGACACACCTCCCGCCGTCACCGAAACTCGCTGAGACCGGTCCACACAAAGAGGACGACATGACCGCAGAACCCCACCCCGACGCGGGCGCGCTCCTGGAGCGCTCGCATCGCCTCGGTGCCGACCCCCGCAATACCAACTACGCGGGGGGAAACACCTCCGCCAAGGGCACCGCGACCGATCCCGTCACGGGCCAGGACGTCGAGCTGATGTGGGTCAAGGGCTCCGGTGGCGATCTGGGCACCCTCACCCAGTCCGGGCTCGCCGCGCTCCGGCTGGACCGCCTGCGCGCGCTCACCGGTGTCTACCCCGGAGTGGACCGCGAGGACGAGATGGTCGCGGCGTTCGACTACTGCCTGCATGGCAAGGGCGGGGCCGCGCCGTCCATCGACACCGCCATGCACGGTCTGGTGGACGCCGCCCACGTCGACCACCTCCACCCCGACTCCGGTATCGCCCTCGCCTGCGCGGCCGACGGCGAGGCGCTCACCAAGGAGTGTTTCGGCAACCAGGTCGTCTGGGTGCCCTGGCGCCGCCCCGGCTTCCAGCTGGGCCTGGACATCGCCGCCATCAAGAAGGCCAATCCGCAGGCCATCGGCTGCGTCCTCGGCGGCCACGGCATCACCGCCTGGGGCGACACCTCCGAGGCGTGCGAGGCGAACTCGCTCCGCATCATCCGCACCGCCGAACGGTTCCTCACCGAACGCGGCAAGGCGGACCCGTTCGGCCCCGCCGTCCACCCCACCCTCCCCGATCCCGAGCGCCGTGCCCGTGCGGCCGCCCTCGCCCCGGTGATCCGCGGCCTGGCCTCCACGGACCGCCCCCAGGTGGGCCACTTCACGGACAGCGACACCGTCCTGGACTTCGTCTCCCGCGCCGAACACCCCCGCCTGGCGGCCCTCGGCACCTCCTGCCCGGACCACTTCCTCCGTACGAAGGTCCGCCCGCTGGTCCTGGACCTCCCTCCGGACGCGCCCCTCGACACGACGATCGACCGCCTCAAGGAACTCCACGCCGCGTACCGCACCGACTACGCGGCCTACTACGACCGCCACGCCACTCCCGACTCCCCGCCCATGCGCGGCGCGGATCCGGCGATCGTGCTGATCCCCGGAGTCGGGATGTTCAGCTACGGCAAGGACAAGCAAACGGCCCGCGTGGCGGGCGAGTTCTACGTCAACGCGATCAACGTCATGCGCGGCGCCGAAGCGGTTTCCACCTACTCCCCCATCGAGGAGTCGGAGAAGTTCCGCATCGAGTACTGGGCGCTCGAAGAGGCCAAGCTCCAGCGCATGCCCAAGCCGAAGCCCCTCGCGACCCGCATCGCCCTGGTGACCGGCGCGGGCTCGGGCATCGGCAAGGCGATCGCCCACCGCCTCGTGACCGAGGGCGCATGCGTCGTAGTCGCGGACATCAACGCGGAATCGGCGCAAGCCGTGGCCCAAGAGCTCGGCGGCCCGGACAAGGCCACGGCCGTCACCGTCGACATCACCTCGGAAGAGGAGATCAAGGCGGCGTTCGATCAGGCGGCGCTGGACTTCGGCGGCGTGGACATCCTCATCAACAACGCCGGGATCAGCATCTCCAAGCCCCTCCTCGACACCACCACCGCCGACTGGGACCTCCAGCACAACATCATGGCGCGAGGCAGTTTCCTCGCCTCCCGCGAAGCGGCCCGCGTGTTCACAGCCCAGGACATGGGCGGCGATATCGTGTACATCACGTCCAAGAACGCCGTGTTCGCGGGCCCGAACAACATCGCCTACTCCGCGACCAAGGCCGACCAGGCCCACCAAGTCCGCCTCCTGGCAGCGGAACTGGGCGAGCACGGCATCCGGGTCAACGGCGTGAACCCCGACGGCGTCGTCCAGGGCTCCGGCATCTTCGCGGGCGGCTGGGGTGCACAGCGCGCGGCCGTGTACGGCGTCCCCGAGGAGAGGCTGGGCGAGTTCTACGCCCAACGCACCCTGCTCAAGCGCGAAGTTCTCCCCTCCCACGTGGCGAACGCCGTCTTCGCCCTCGTCGGCGGCGACCTGACCCACACCACGGGTCTCCACATCCCGGTCGACGCCGGCGTCGCGGCGGCGTTCCTGCGCTGACACGCGCGTGAGGGGGGACGAGGTCGGAGGCCCCGTCCCCCGTCCGTACGAACCACAGCAACCACCCACGCACCCGCGAGGTCCACGTGCCCACCAGAGAACACCGCTTCGCCGCCGTAGACCTCGGTGCGTCCAGCGGCCGCGTCATCGTCGGGGAGGTCGCCCCCGAACGGTTGACCCTCCACGAGGCGCACCGCTTCCCCAATGCCCCGGTCCGGCTCCTCGGCACCCTGCACTGGGACATCCTGTCGCTGTACCAGGGCGTCCTGAACGGCCTCAAGGCAGCTGCCGTGCATACGGGCGACAGCCTGACCAGCATCGGCATCGACACCTGGGCCGTGGACTACGGCCTGCTCGCCGCCGACGGCGCCCTGCTCGCCAACCCCGTCCACTACCGCGACACCCGCACCACCGGCGCCGCCGAAAAGGTCGCGGCCGCGCTCCCGCCCCAAGCCCTCTACGCCGCCACCGGCATCCAGCACCTCCCCTTCAACACCATCTACCAGCTCATCGCGGCGCACGGCACCCCCGCCCGCACCGCCGCCCACCGGCTCCTCCTCATCCCCGACCTCATCTCGTACTGGCTGACCGGCGAGCCCGGCACCGAACTGACCAACGCCTCCACCACCCAGCTGATCGACCCCCGCACCCGCGACTGGGCCACCCCGGTGGCAAGGGCGCTGGGCATCGACCTGTCGCTCTTCCCTCCCCTGCGCCACCCGGGCGATCCGGCCGGAACCCTGCGCCAGGACGTTCTCGCCGAGACGGGCATAACCCGCCCCCTCCCCGTGACCGCCGTCGGCTCGCACGACACCGCGTCCGCCGTAGTCGGCGTCCCGGCCACCACACCCGACTTCGCGTACATCGCCACCGGCACCTGGTCCCTCGCCGGGCTCGAACTGGACGCGCCGGTGCTCACGGAGGAGAGCCGCGCGGCCAACTTCACGAATGAGCTGGGCGTGGACGGCACGGTCCGCTATCTGCGCAACATCATGGGCCTGTGGATGCTCCAGGAGTGCGTCCGCACCTGGGACACCGAGAACACCCGGACCACCCAAGCCGCCAGCACGGACCTCACCGCCCTGCTCCACGCCGCGGCCCAAGCCACCCCCCTCCGCTCAGTCGTGGACGCCGGCGACCCCGCCTTCATCGCCCCCCACCACATGCCCGACCGCATCGCCGACGCCTGCCGCCGCACGGGCCAGCCCGTCCCCCGCACCCCGGCCGAGACCACCCGCTGTGTCCTGGACTCCCTCGCCCTGGCCCACCGCCGCGCGATCGAGGACGCCACCCGGCTGTCCGGCCGTACGGTCAGCGCGGTGCACATCGTCGGCGGCGGTGTGCACAACACGCTGTTGTGCCAGCTCACCGCCGACGCCTGCGGGCTCCCCGTGATCGCGGGCCCGGCCGAGGCGGCGGCCCTCGGAAACGTACTGGTCCAGGCCCGGACGGCCGGAGCGATCACCGGTGGCCTGCCAGAGTTGCGCGCCCTGCTTCACAGCACCCAGCCACTGAGGCAGTATGAGCCCACAGGTGATCACTCGGCGTGGGACCGGGCAGCCGCCCGGCTCGGAGACGCACGGGTCACAAGGGCCGCCAACGGCCAGGCTAGGGCCGCCACCGGCCAGGTCGACGAGGAGGAACCGTGCGCGTAGCGCTCTTCATCACCTGCGTCAACGACACCCTCTATCCGCGCACCGGCCAAGCCGTGGTCACGCTCCTCGAGCGGCTCGGCGTGGAAGTCGGCTTCCCGGAGGCGCAGAGCTGCTGCGGCCAGCCGCAGTTCAACACCGGCTACCGCCATGAGACCGAACCGCTGTTGCGCCGCTACGCCACGGCGTTCCGCGACTACGAATACGTGGTGACCCCCTCGGGGTCATGCGCGGCGATGGTGCGGGACAACTACCCCCGGATGGGCGCCAAGGCCGCCGCCGAGGGACGCGGCCAGGAGCTCGCGGACGCGGCGGCCGAGGCGGTCCCCAAGACGTACGAACTCACCGAATTCCTCACGGACGTCCTGAAGGTCACCGATGTCGGCGCTTACTACCCGCACACCGTGACGTACCACCCCACCTGCCACGGGCTGCGGATGCTGAAGCTCGGCGACCGCCCGCGCTCGCTCCTCGCGGCCGTGAAGGGGCTGAGCCTGGTGGAGCTGCCGGGCGCCGAGGAGTGCTGCGGCTTCGGCGGTACGTTCGCCGTCAAGAACGCGGCCGTATCGGCGGCCATGGGGGCGGACAAGGCGCGCAACATCACGGCGACCGGCGCCGACGCGGTGTGCACGCTCGACAACTCCTGCCAGCTGCACATCGGCGGCACACTCGCCCGCCAGGGCTCCACGGTCCGCCCCGTCCACCTCGCCGAGATCCTGGCCAGCACGGAAGGAGACGTCTGGTGAGCGGAACCCACCAGGCCACCTACCTGGGGATGCCCGCCTTCCCGCAGGCGGCCGACGCCTCGACCCGGAACACCCAGCTGCGTGCCAACCTCCGGCACGCCACCCACACCATCCGCGCCAAGCGCGCCACGGCCGTGGCCGAACTGGACGACTGGTCGCGGCTGCGCGCCGCGGGCGCGGCCATCAAGGACCGTACGCTGCGCCATCTCGACCAGTATCTGGAGCAGCTGGAGAGCGCGGTCACGGCGGCCGGCGGCCAGGTCCACTGGGCGGCGGACGCGGACGAGGCGAACCGGATCGTCACCGAGCTGGTACGGGCCACGGGCGAGCGCGAGGTCGTCAAGGTCAAGTCGATGGCCACGCAGGAGATCGGCCTGAACGGCGCGCTCGCCACGGCCGGGATCACCGCGTACGAGACCGATCTCGCCGAGCTGATCGTGCCGCGCGGCGACGACCTCCCGTCGCACAGCCTTGTCACGGCGATCCCCCACCAACGGGGCGAGATACGCTAAAACTTCAAG
>NZ_JBHYVB010000004.1:19408-54150 GCF_042750115.1 Streptomyces sp. NPDC059455 | reverse complement strand
GCGGGCGGTCACCCCGTGACCCCCAGACTCGCGCGCTTCTCGCCGGGCCCCGCGCGCCCACGACCTCCCGTCGCACATCCTGGTCCCGGCGATCCACCGCAACCGGGGCGAGATCCGCGACATCTTCACGGAGAAGATGTCCCAGTGGGGCCGCCCGGCCCCGGAGGGGCTGACCGACGCGCCCGCCGACCTCGCCGAGGCCGCACGGCTCCACCTCCGCGAGAAGTTCCTGAACGCCAAGGTGGGGATCTCCGGCGCCAACTTCATGGTCGCGGAGACCGGCACGCTCGTGGTCGTGGAGTCCGAGGGCAACGGCCGGATGTGTCTGACCCTCCCCGAGACGCTGATCTCCGTCGTCGGCATCGAGAAGGTGGTGCCCACCTTCCAGGACCTGGAGGTCTTCCTCCAGCTCCTGCCGCGCTCCTCGACCGCCGAGCGGATGAACCCGTACACCTCCACCTGGACCGGCACCACGGACGCCGACGGCCCGCGCGCCTTCCACCTCGTCCTCCTCGACAACGGCCGCACCGACACCCTCGCGGACACCGTGGGACGGCAGGCGCTGCGCTGCATCCGCTGCTCGGCGTGTCTCAATGTGTGCCCGGTGTACGAGCGGGCGGGCGGCCATGCGTACGGATCGGCGTACCCGGGCCCGATCGGCGCGATCCTCACCCCCCAACTGCGCGGCACCCAGAGCGAACTGGACGCCTCGCTCCCGTACGCCTCGTCCCTGTGCGGGGCGTGCTACGAGGTGTGCCCGGTCGCCATCGACATCCCGGAGATCCTGGTCCACCTGCGCGAGCGCGTGGTCGAGGGCGGCCCCGCCTCCGTCCGTGGCACCCGTACGGTCATCAAGCCCGCCAAGGGCCACGCCGCCGAGCGCGCCGCGATGCGGGCCGCCCGCTGGGCCCTGGACCACCCCCGGCTGCTGCGCACCGGCCAGCGGCTGGCCTCCCGCACCCGCCGCTTCCATCCACGGCGGCTGCCCGGTCCGGGGCGGGCGTGGAGCGATACGCGGGAGCTGCCGAAGGTGCCGGAGGAGTCGTTCCGCGACTGGTGGCAACGCACCCGGGGCGAGAGCGGCACCGGGAGCGGCACGGAGGGAAGGAAGAACACCACATGACCCCGCGAGACCCCGGCTCCCAGAACCCCGGCGCGCACCACCCCGCCGCCCAGAACCCCAGCGCCCAGGGCACGGGCTCGCGCGCCCTGGTCATGGCCCGGATCCGCCGTGCCCTGGCCGATGTGCCGCGTGCCGAGACACCCGGGGAGGTGCCGGTCGAGCGCACCTACCACCGCGTCCACGGCGATCGCACCGCCGCCCGGACGGCGGACCTCCTCGCGGAGAACCTGGCCGACTACCGCGCGCTCGTCCACCGCGCCGACACCCCGTCGTCCCTCCCGGGCCTGATCGCCCGGCTCCTCGCCGACCGCGGCGCGACCAGCGTGGCCGTCCCCCCGGGCCTCCCCGACTCGTGGCTGTCCGCCGTCCCCGACGCGGTGCGCCGGGTTCCGGACACGGCGGAGCTGACCCCGCACGACCTGGACGCGGTCTCCAGCGTGGTGACGGGCTGCGCCGTGGCCATCGCCGAGACGGGCACCGTGGTCCTGGACGCCGCCCCCGACCAGGGCCGTCGTCGCCTCACCCTGGTGCCCGACCACCACATCTGCGTGATCCGCGTCCCCGACCAGGTCGTGGACTCCGTCCCCGAGGCGCTCGAACGCCTCGACCCGGCCCGTCCGTTGACCTGGATCTCGGGCCCGTCCGCGACCAGTGACATCGAACTCGACCGCGTGGAAGGCGTCCACGGCCCCCGCACCCTCGAAGTGATCCTCGCCGGGCCGGAATCCCCTGGTCAGAGCTGATGGAACGGCAGGGGAGCCCAGGAGGCATACCTCTGCCGTGACGGGGCATATGCCATGGGGGCATAGAGGGGAACACCTGCGCGGGGGATGCGGCGTTCCTCACATACCGCCGGTAACACCGCTGTTGGGCGGTTTACGCCGATGCCATTGTCGGTAGGGGCCTCTACTCTTATGGCTATGCGTCCGACTCCTACTCACCAACCTGCCTTACTGACCACCCCGGCCACCGACCAGGCCAACGAGGCGATACGCGTCTTTCTGCGGGCCCGGGCCGGCCGGGCGCTGCGGCCTTCGGAGCGGGCCGAGTACAGCCGGTTGCTGAAGGTCTACACACGGGCGTTGCGCGGCGAGGTGGAAAAGGCCGCCTGAGCGGCACGGGGGCGATGCGCGCAACGGCCCGCGCCACCCACGAAGGTGAAAGCCGGCCGACCACAGGTGAAAATCGGGGGGACGCCATGCGAGCGGTGGGGAAGGTCGTCTTAGGGGCACTGTCAGTGGGGCTCCTGGGGATCGCGGGCTACGGCGGATACAACCTCTACACGGGCGTGACAGGCGGCGACACCACCGCGGCCCATGACGGTCCGGTGACCGGGGACGAGGCCCGGCGGACCGCGCGGGAGTTCCTGGACGCGTGGGCGGACGGCAATGACATGCTCGCCGCCGGGCTCACCAACGACGCCGAGTCGGCCATCGGCGCCCTCAGCGGCTATCGCGACGACGGGCATGTGAAGAAGGTGACGGCCACCCCGGGCACGGCGCGGGGCACCACGGTCCCGTTCACCATCAAGGCCGACGTGGTCTTCGGCAAGGCCCGATCCAGCTGGACCTACACATCACGGCTGACCGTGGTGCGCGGCCGGACGACCAAGAAGCCGCTGGTCGACTGGCGGCCCTCCGTCCTCCACCCCAAACTGGGCGACAACGAGTCCGTACGGACGGATCTGGCGGACAATCCGCCGGTCCGGGTGCTGGACCGCGACGGCGAGGAGCTGCGGCAGGGCCGCTATCCCTCGCTCGACCCGGTGCTGATCGCGCTGCGCGCGAGATACGGGGCCGACGCGGGCGGCACGGCCCGGGTGGAGGTCTCGGCGGTCAAGCCCGACGGGACCGCCGGAGCCACGCTCCATGTGGTGACGAAGGGCACCCCGGGAACGCTGCGCACCACCCTGGACGCCGGGGTGCAGAGGAGCGCGGAGAAGGCGGTGGCCACGCGCGACGGCGCCTCAGTGGTGGCGCTCAAGCCCAGCACCGGGGAGATCCTGGCGGTGGCCAACTCCGACCAGGCCGAGTTCAACGCCGCGTTGCAGGGGCAGACGGCTCCGGGGTCCACGTTCAAGATAGTCACCGCGGCCACTCTGCTGGAGGCGGGCAAGGTCAGCCCGGGCCGCCTGGTGCCGTGCCCGAAGACGGCGGCGTACGCACAGGGCATGATGTTCCACAACGTCGAGGACAGCGAGAACCCGGCCGCCACCTTCGCGCAGGACTTCGCGGCGTCCTGCAACACCGCGTTCGTCTCGCTCGCCGGGGCCGTGCCCGAAGGCGCGTTGGCCCAGGAGGCGCGGACCGTGTTCGGGCTCGGGCTGAACTGGCGGGTGGGGGTCACCACCTTCGACGGCGAGGTGCCGAACGGAAGCGGCGACGACAAGGCCGCGGCCATGATCGGCCAGGGCACGGTCCAGATGAATCCGCTCACCATCGCCTCGGTCGCGGCCACCGCCCAGACGGGCACCTTCAAGCAGCCCGTCCTCGTACCGCGCTCCGTCGACCACCGGGAGATCGCCACCAGCGACCGCGGTCTCGGCCCGGCCACCGTCTCGCAGCTGAAGGCCATGATGCGGCTGACCGCGACCAGTGGCACCGCCGCCCGCGCGATGTCCGGGCTCACCGGCGACATCGGCGCCAAGACGGGTTCGGCCGAGATCGACGGCCAGCCCAGGACCAACGCCTGGTTCACCGCCTACCGGAACGATGTGGCGGCCGCCGCCATGGTCACCGGCGGTGGGCACGGCGGGGATGCCGCCGGGCCCGTCGTCCGCGCGGTGCTCACCGCGGGCTGAGACTCCCCCTCAGCTCTTCAGCCGCTCCCGCAGCTCCTCGACATCCCCCAGGAACCACGTCTGCCGTCCCCGATCGCACTCACGGACGAAGTCCCGCAGCGCCGAACTGTCCTCCTTATGACGGGAGATGTCGCCGAGGACCACCAACCCCATGGCGTATTGCACGAACTTCTGGATGATGTCCCCGGCCACCCGCGTGCTCAGCCGGAAGAACGCCTCGTCGAACCGCTCGACCGGGATGACGACCCACTGGGCGCCCTGATACCCGGCGTTGCCGATGAGATCCAGCGCGTCGCGTTCACCGCCGATGGTCTCGCCCTCGGCGGCACACATCAGGACGGGGACGCCGTGGATCGTCTGCAGATCGCTCATGGCCCCAAGGCTATGGGCGCACATGGGCACGGTCGACGGCATTACGGCGTCCCGTCCCCCGCCGATGCCCTCCCCGAACCCGTTCCGGGCCTTCCTCAACTGCCCCTACGTGCGCGGTGTCGCTCGTCGACGTTGGCGGAGGCGCGAGCCTCAAGGGCGCGACCGTGCAAGGCTCAGGGCACATGGAGTTGGCCCTGAGCCTCGCGCGAGAAGCGGGAATCCTGTTCGAGTTGCATCCTCATGTCCCGGCACGCCGCGCGAAGCGAAACCGTGTATGGGGAGACCAACGCGTCCACTCGCAGCGGTGCTGCATGGACATCAGCGGGACGGCCACCGGAGGTGCACGCCGTGTAACGGCGTTGCAGCTGGAGTACCAGGATGCCGTTTTTGCTCCGTGTGCGGCTGCCACGCGCTCGATCTCTGCCACCAGTTTGAAGTCCAGCGGCGTGATCACAGCGCCGGCGCTGTATGTCGTGATGCTGAAGTGCAGCCGCTCCCATCGGATGTCGATGTCCGGGTGGTGCTGAAGTTTCTGCGCGGCCTCGGCCACCTCGTTGATGACCTTGATGCTCGTGTAGTAGTCAAGCTGGTAGGTCTTGCCGATCCGGCTCGTGTCTCCGGACCAGCCTTCCCAGCGTTCCAGACGCGTCTGGACTTCCTCTGCTGTCAGCGGGTCTCGTTCTGCCATGTGGTGCCTCTACCCTCGGCGAGCGGTTCGGCAGCCCGATACCGTCGAACAGCGCCCGCACCTTTTGGCCCTGCGGTGCGAGGTGCCACGGCGCCAGGCGTTCCCAGGCGGTCGTCAATTCCCTGCGCAGCCGTGCGGACTCAACCTCTTTCGCTACGTGTACCGCGGCCTCCAGGGCTGCTACCGCCTCGTCCGGGCGCCTGCTGTCTGCCAGCGCGGCCGCCTGACGGGCGGCGAAGACACCGGAGCTCCGCCACTCCGCGGAGGGCATGACCTGATCCCACAGCCGAACGGCTTCCGCGCCGAGCTGCATCCGGCTGTAGCAGGTGGCCCGCTGGATCTCCAGGTAGAGCGGGGTCCTGGTCGCGACGCCCCATGGGTGATCGTCATCGATGCGATCAATGAGTCGGCCAGCTCGGTCGAGTAGCTGGTCGCAGGCTCTGCGGTCGCCGACCAGGGCGTGTCCGTGTGCCGCCTGCTGAAGTGCCTGAACCTTGACCTTGGCGCACAGCCGCTTCTCGTCAGCCAGGGCCGCACTGGCCATCTCGACGGTTGTGGGGCCGTCGCCGAGGTCCATGTCCACCATGGCGCGGTTGGTCAGCGCATGGGCCACGAGCTGTTTGTCGTGAGCGCGGTGGGCCAACTCCAGCGTGCGGGTGCCCCAGGCTGATGCCTGATCGAGCTGACCGGCATCCTCCTGGAGCCAGGTGATCAGCCCGGTGAAAGCCGCCGCCGTCTGCCATAGCCGCCTGCGGAGGCCGCCGTGACTGTTGGTCGCCAGGTGCGCGACGATCTGGAATTGCGCGGCCGCGGTCGGGATCAACCGGCGCGGGCTCTGCGCCGCGTCGGCTCGCCAGAGGTCATCGAGCCGGCGCCGGAAGTACGCCACAGCCTCGGGGGGCACGGCTTGGAGCCGAGAACTCCGGATGGGATGACGGACAGCGCGAGGCCACTGCTGTCCGTGAGGAACGTGCGCGAGGCGACGCGATCATGAAGACGGCGAGCCAGTGGGCACCACCGAACGGTACTGAAATCGAGGCACTCCGTGCGGGCCGGTGAAGCGGTCGGCGCGGTCATCGCGGATCCCGACCGCGCCCGGTTGTACTTCCTCATCCCGTCCGGCACCGCCGCGGGCTGGAACCTGCGGTACGCGGACGTGCTCGGAGACGGTCCTCAGGCGGTTTTCGTGGGTGTGCCGCCCGTGAGCCGCAGGGAGGGGCCCGGTGTGCACTGGTGCGTGCCACCCCTGCGTGATCAGTACCTCACTGACCCCGTCTTCCTGTACGAGGCGCTGCGCGCCGCGACGCTTGCCGAGTTGGGAGCCCAGCCGGGAGACGGGCGGTGACGAGGCAGATCTGCGGGCGCTGCCAGCAGTCGACGGACGAGCCGGTCGTCGTCGGAGTGGAGCATGGCGCAAGCGTCGGAGGCCGCACTGCGTACGCCTGCCCTGAGTGTGCACCGAGCCTCCCGAAGCAGGTCGATGTGTTCGCCGCCGTAGCCGCCATGCGCCGCGCACGGGAGACGGGGCGCACGATCCGGACGGGACGGTCGTGATGGCCGACACCCCCGAGGTCGCGTCCGCTCTCGTCCTTGAACACGGGATGGACTGCCCTACCTGCCGCACCAGCGACCGCCTATGCGACACCGGTCAGGAACTGCTGCGCATCCACAACGCCAACCGCTCCGATGCGGCCGCCCCGCACACGGGAGCGCCCGGGAGCGCCCGGGCGCTGCGACTGCTGCGGCAGGAATCAGAAACTCTCGACGGTCCATGAACCCACCCCGACCAGGCCCGGACGGACGCGCTACGTCTGCCCAGGATGCGCGCCCCGGCCCCCAGGCCGGGATCACGCTCCGGAGGGCGTCTCCGCCGGGCGGCCGGCGGCTCGGCGCGAGCGACAGCGCACCGAATAACAGCCCATCGAACAGACGAGGCGGACCGCCGGCTTCCGCTCCCCGTGCGGCTGAGGGCTCCGCCTTGTCCGGACGGCCGGGAGCGAGCATCGGGACGCCCTGGGACGCCCCGGGACGCGCACGGAAATCGCGTCCCGGGGGCCTCGTGGGAATGACTACGCCATCGGCGTGCACCAGAGTTCTCTGGCACTCTTACCTTGCGGTCGGGGCCCTTGCCGCGCGCAGTTGGCCGTTGGCCTTCTTATCCATCCGCCCCTGTTTCTTCTGCAACGGCCGTATCGATCCCGCCACTTGTCCTGGTCTTCGTGTTCCTCCAGCGCTGGCTGGTGCAAGGTGTGGCACAGACCGGTATCAAGGGCTGACCGAGGAGAGTCGATGAGCTCCACGCAGCACACGCCACTGCCCTACTACGAGGACGTCTCCCCCGGCGCGGGAGCGCTGCCGCCCCGCCCCTGGACCCCATCCTCCGACGCCGCGCGGCTGAGCCTGAACGGGACGTGGTCGTTCCGGCTGTCACCGACCGCCACCGCCCAGGACGACTCCTTCGCCCGCCCGGGCTACGACGCCCGCGGCTGGGACGAGCTCCCGGTGCCCGCCCACTGGGTGCTGCACGGCCACGGGGCGCCGATCTACACCAATGTGCGCTACCCCTTCCCGGTGGATCCGCCGCGGGTGCCCGACGAGAACCCGACCGGCGACCATCTGCGCGTCTTC
The DNA here is from genome assembly GCF_042750115.1 of Streptomyces sp. NPDC059455. Lineage (NCBI taxonomy): Bacteria > Bacillati > Actinomycetota > Actinomycetes > Kitasatosporales > Streptomycetaceae > Streptomyces > Streptomyces sp. NPDC059455. The sequence continues at coordinate 46,539 of NZ_JBHYVB010000004.1, read as the reverse complement.
GACCTGCCCGGCGACTGGCCGGAGGGCGGGGACGCGGTCCTGCGCTTCGAGGGCGTCGAGTCCTGCGCCCGGGTCTGGCTCAACGGCGAGGAGCTGGGCACCTTCAAGGGCAGTCGGCTGCCGCACGAGTTCGCGGTCGGGGGCCTGCTCCAGCCGTCGGGCAATGTGCTGGCCGTACGCGTCCACCAGTGGTCCTCCGGAACCTATCTCGAGGACCAGGACCAGTGGTGGCTGCCCGGCATCTTCCGTGAGGTGACGCTCGAGCACCGCCCCGAGGGCGCGCTCGACGACTACTTCGTCCACGCCTCGTACGACCACACCACCGGCGAGGGCACGCTGCGGATCGACTCCGACCCCGGCGGCCGGGTCACCGTCCCCGAGCTGGGGCTTGACCTGGCCACCGGGGAGAGCGCCACCGTCCCCGTCGAGCCGTGGACGGCGGAGACGCCCCGGCTGTACGAGGCGCGGCTGACCACCGTGGGCGAGAGCGTCCCGCTGCGGGTGGGCTTCCGTACCGTGGTGGTCGAGGACGGGCTGCTCAAGGTCAACGGCCGGCGGGTGCTCTTCCGCGGCGTCAACCGGCATGAGTTCCATCCGGAGAACGGGCGGGCGGTGGACCTCGCGACCATGCGCCGCGATCTGGTGCTGATGAAGCGGCACAACATCAACGCCGTGCGCACCAGCCACTATCCGCCGCATCCGGCCTTCCTCGGGCTCTGCGACGAGCTGGGGCTGTGGGTCATCGACGAATGCGATCTGGAGACCCACGGCTTCGTCGACCTGGACTGGCGGAACAACCCGGTGGACGACGACCGCTGGACCCCGGCGCTGCTCGACCGGGCCGAGCGGATGGTCGAGCGGGACAAGAACCACCCGTCCGTGGTGATGTGGTCGCTGGGCAACGAGTGCGGCACCGGGCGCGGGCTGTCCGCCATGGCCGACTGGATCCGGGAGCGCGACCCGTCCCGGGTGATCCACTACGAGGGCGATCTGTCCTGCGCCGATACGGACATCTACTCGCGGATGTACGCGCCGCACGAGGAGGTCGACCAGATCGGCCGACGCACCGAGCCGCCGTGGGGCGATCCGGAGCTGGACGCGAAGCGCCGGGCGCTGCCGTTCATCGAATGCGAGTACGCGCACGCCATGGGCAACGGTCCCGGCGGGCTGAGCGAGTACCAGCGGCTGTTCCAGGAGCATGAGCGCTGCCAGGGCGGTTTCGTCTGGGAGTGGATCGACCACGGCTTCACCCGGCGCGCCCCCGACGGCCGCTTCTACCACGTGTACGGCGGCGACTTCGGCGAGGAGCTGCACGACGGGAACTTCGTGTGCGACGGGCTGCTCTTCCCCGACCGCACCCCCTCCCCCGGCCTGATCGAGTACAAGAAGGTCATCGAGCCGGTGCGGATCGAGGGCGACGGGGCCGATGGCACGGTCCGGATCACCAACGGCCACGACTTCGCCGATCTGTCCCATCTCGTCTTCTCCTGGACCTATGAGGCCGAGGGCGAGGCGATCGGCTCGGGTGAGCTGGCGGTACCGCCGCTGCCCCCGGGCGAGTCCGCCGTTCTGAAGCTCCCGGCGCCGCCCGACGCCGAGGCCGGAGCGGAAGCGTGGTGGACGGTCGAGGCGCGGCTCGCGGCCGCGACGGCGTGGGCCGAGGCGGGCCATCCGGTGGCCTGGGCCCAGCTCCCCGCCGCCACACCGGCCCGCACCCCCGCCTCGGGAGTGGCGCCGCGCCGCGACGGCGGCCGGATCGTGCTCGGCCCCGGCGTCTTCGACGCGGCCACCGGCGCCCTGACCTCGCTCGGCGGGCTCCGCCTCGCCGAACCGCCCCGGCTGGACATCTGGCGTGCGCCCACCGACAACGACAACGGCGCGTCCTGGCAGCCGGACGAGCGCTGGGGCCTGATCTGGCGCCGGTTCGGACTGCACCGGATGCGGCACCGGACCGACGCGGTGGAGACGACGCCGGACGGTGCGCTGACCGTCCGTACCCGCGTCGCGCCCGCCGCCGTCGACATCGGCCTGGAGACGGTCTACCGCTGGACCGCCGACGGGGACGGACGGCTGAGCCTCGCGGTCTCCGTCACCCCGCTCGGCGAGTGGACCTTCCCGCTGCCGCGCCTCGGCCTGCGGCTCGGGGTCCCGGCCGCGCTGGGCGACGCCGAGTGGTTCGGCGGCGGCCCCGGCGAGGCGTACCCGGACACCCGCGCCGCCGCGCGCGTGGGGCGGTGGGCACTGTCGGTGGACGAGCTCCAGACGCCGTACGTCCGCCCACAGGAGAACGGCGCCCGGATCGACGTCCGCTGGGTGCGGCTGACCGCGCCCGATGGATCGGGGGTGCGGATCGAGGGCGAGGCGGCCTTCTGGTTCACCGCGCGCCGCTGGACCACCGAGCAGCTCGACGCGGCCGAGCACACACCGGATCTCGAACCGTCGAACGAGACGGTGTGGGTGAACCTGGACCACGGACAGCAGGGCATCGGCAGCCAGTCCTGCGGCCCGGGGGTGCTGGACGAACACCGCCTGGACGCGGCCCCCGCCGAGTTCTCGTTCACCTTCTCGCGGTTGCGCTGACGGTCGTACGGTCCGGGGCCGGTCCTGGCGACCGGTCCCGTACCGCCGTTGGCTACTCCACCCGCACCGGGGGCCCCGGACCGCCGCGGCTACTCCACCCGCACCGCGCCCTCCGGTCCGAACCGCGCCCGCCGCACCTCGCCGTCCCACCAGGTGACCGTCACCAGATGGGTCCCGTCGCCCGCCGGGCCCGCCGCCGCGCGGACCAGGTCGGCCAGCGGGGGCGCGGCGGCGTCGGCCGTGAGACGGGCGAGGCAGAGGAAGAGGTCGCCTCCGGCGCGGCCCGTCGTCTCACCGGCCAGCGCGGGTGAGACGGCGCGCCGGGCGAAGGCCGTGGGGGCGGCGGGCAGGGTGCCGTCCTTCATCAGGCCGTGGAGCGGCAGCAGTTCGGACCGTGGCCCCTCCTCCGCCACCGGGGGATCCGCGACCGCCCAGCCCGTCTGGCGGACGGCCCGGCCCGGCGCGGCGCCGGTCACCAGGTGGATCCGGACCTCCACGGCGCCGCGCACCAGCACCAGCGAGGTGACGCACGCCTCCTCGCCCGCCTCCGGCTCCTCCCCCGCCAGTCGCGCCCGATGGCGCGAGGCGGCCCAGCCGTCGCCCGCGCCCAGTGGCTCCAGCGCGGTGCGCAGGGAGATCCGGCCGCCGTGGACCAGGCCGAAGTGGTTGTCGGGGGCGACGCCGTACGGGAAGGGGCCGGTGGCCGTGGAGTAGGCGAGGCGGGCGTAGTGGGGGTCGTCCTGGTCGGGGTCGCCGGGCGGCGGGAGGTGTTCGCTGCCGTGGTTGTGGAGCCGCACCAGACCGTCGCCCGCGGTGGACTGGAGCAGCCAGTTGGGGCCGGGGACGGCGCGCGTCACGTCCGCGCGCTCGGCGGGCCCTGGCTCCTCGCGCGCCGTCCAGACCTCGTGGTCGGCCGGGAGCAGCAGCCCCAGGAAGCCCTTGGCGGCCCAGTACGGGGACGCGGGGCCGGAGTACGGCTGGAGGACGCCGTCGTAGGGGCCGTACCAGCCGAGCGAGAGCAGTCCCCGGTCCGTGATCGCGCCCCGGTCGAGGAAGTGGCGCAGGGCGCCGGAGGCGAGGCGGCGGGTGGTTCCGGGATCAAGCGGGGTGTGGCCGGTGAGGGCGCCCAGCCACAGGGGCGCGGCGGCGGCGAAGCGGTACGTCAGGGAGCGGCCCTGGTGCAGCGGGGCGCCGTCGGCGCCGAAGAGGTGGGCGTAGTCGGCGAGATGGGTGGCCAGCCGACGCCCGTAACGGTCGAGCCGCTCGTCGTCCTGGGACAGCCATGCCTCGAGCGCCGGATACAGGTGCAGGGCCCAGCCGTTGTAGTAGTCGAAGGCGCGGCCCGCGCCGTCGCTGTACCAGCCGTCGCCGGTGTACCAGGGCTCGATCCGCTCCAACCCGCGCGCCACGGCGGCGCGGGCGGCCTCCGGCTCGATGTCCGCCTCGGTGAGGAAACCGCCGACGGCGACGGGGAACAGCTCCCAGTTGCTGGGTACGGGTTCGGCGGTGAGCGCGTCCACCAGCCAGGCCGCCACCCGCTCCCGGACGCCGTCGTCGAGCCGGTCCCACAGCCAGGGGCGGGTGAGCCGCAGCCCGAGCGCGATGGAGGCGGACTCGACCAGCGGCTGGCCGCGGTCGGTGATCCGGGGCCAGTCCTCGGATCCGTCGCCGCCGGGGTGTGCGGTGCCGGGGTGTGCGGTGCCGGGGTGTGCGGTGCCGAGGTGCGCGGTGCCGGTGGCGAGCCCGTCCGCGTACCGCTCCAGCAGCCCGCCGGGATCGGCGCCGCGCGCCCCCGCGATGCGGAAGGCGGCCAGCAGAAACGTCCGGGCGAAACCTTCGAGGCCGTCGGAGCGGGGGCCCGACCAGCTCGGCCGGTCGCCCGGGAGCGGGTAGAGGGCGCCGCCGGGGGTCGCGTACGGGGCGACGGCGGCGAGCAGGCCGTCGGCGGCGGCCTCCCAGTGGGCACGGGTCCAGCCGGTGCGGGGGCTGAGGTCGCGGTCCTCCGGGGGCAGCGCGAGGTGCGGTGCGAGGCTTGGCGTGCGGTGCGGCGTGAGGCGCGGTGCGAGGCCGGTCATCGGAGCACCCCCGCGGGGACGAGACGCTGGGCACGCAGCTCGCCGAGCACCAGCCGCGCGAACTCGGTGGCGCCATGGGCGGAGGTGTGGGTGTTGTCGCGGGCCTCGTCGTAGAGGTACAGCCGCTTGGACCCCTCGGGGCCGAGCTCCTCCACGAGCCGCTTGGTGAGCGCGGTCAGATCGATGAGCGGTACGCCCCGCTCGGCGGCGAGCGAGCGCATCTCGGCGGGCAGATTCACCCCGAGGCCGTTGATGTGCAGGGCGGTGGCGTTGTCGAGGGTGCCGTCGTCGTTGAACCAGCGGCGCACGATGGGCGTGACGAGCACGGGCTTGCCGCCGCGCGCCGGTACGCCGTCGAGCAGCGCGCCGAGGTTGGCGCGGTAGTCGGCGGCGGTCGTCTGCTTGTCGTTGTGGGCGAACTGGACGAGGACGGTGTCGCCCGGTCGGATCAGCGGGCGCATGGTGGCGAAGAGCCGGGGGTCGGCGAGGAAGGAGCCCGAACTCTCCCCCGAGTCGGCGTAGTTGGCGACCGACAGCCCGCGCCGGAAGAACTGCGGCAGCTGCTGGCCCCACCCGGTGTACGGGGCGGTGAGCTGGTCGCACACGGTGGAGTCCCCGCCGAGGAAGAGCTGGTGGCGGCGGCCGGGGGTGGTTTTGGTGGCCTCGCTGACCTCGGTGACCTTGGTGGCCTCGCTGACCTCGCTGGCCTTGGTGACCTCGGTGACCTTGAGACCGGCGAGGCGCGGCGCGTCGCCGCCGAAGGCGAGGTCGAGCCCGGGGCTTCCACTGGGCCCGGTGGGCTCGCCCTCCGGCTCCCGTACGTTCACGGTGAAGGAGCGGATGAGCCGCTGCCCGGCGGCGGTCGGCGTGGCGGCGAGCATCGTCCGCCGCGACTCGGCGGTGACGCCGGTGCTGCCCGCCTGGGCGCCGCCGAGGACCGCCGTCACGTCGTACGTACCCGGCGGGACATCGGCGTGGCAGACGATGGGCGCGGTGCCGGTGCACTGCGGGACGACCGCGGCCGTGGTCGCGGTCGTGGCCGCGGCCGGGCTTTCGGCGGGCCCGGGGCTCCCGGCCCAGGCCGGGGCGCCCGATAAGGCGGCGAGGCAGGCGGTGGCGGCCAGCAGTGCGGTACCGGCGCGTCTCATGAAGGCTCCTCGGCTCGGCTCAGTTCGGCGATGGAGGTTCGCCGATGGCGGGGGAAGCTACGGTCGGCCGCCTGACCATACGCCGTGTCGGCAAGCGCTTGCTAGAGGGCACAAACGTCAGCGGGGGCCGCTCAAGAGGCGGCCCCCGCAAGTGATTTCCGCCGGACGCGGAGGGTCGTACGGGACTTACCCGTTCCTGCCCCGCAGGGCATCGAGCGCCCGGTCCGCGTGCACGCTCATCCGGAACTCGCTCTTGACGATCTCCAGCACTTTGCGATCGGTATCGATCACAAAGGTGACCCGCTTGGTCGGCACCGCCGCGATCCCGCGCTTCACCCCGAACCGCTCCCGCACAGTCCCCTCCGGATCCGACAGCAGCGGATAGCCGAAGGAGTACGCATGGGCGAACTCCGCCTGCTTCTCGACCGAATCGGCGCTGACCCCGACCGGCTGGGCGCCGAACTCCTTGAACTCCGCCGCGATGTCCCGGAAGTGGCACGCCTGTTTGGTACAGCCGGGGGTGAAGGCCGCCGGATAGAAGAACAGCACCACCGGGCCGTCCGCCAGCAGCCCGCTGAGCGAACGGACGGTGCCGCTCTCATCCGGCAGTTCGAAGTCCTCGACCACATCACCGATGTCCATGAGGGCACGCTACCGGCCGCCGCGCCCGGCGAAGCATCAGTAGCGCAATCGGGCGGTGTGGCCGTCGATGCGCAGGATGCATTCGGTGAACAGCGCCATCGACGGACTGTCGTCCGTGGGGACCAGCCGCAGCCCGAGGTCCATGATGGACCGGATCACCTGGGCGGTACGGCTTCCGTCGGGATCCTGTCCGCGCAGCGCGGACCACGCCTCGAACTGCGCCCGGACCGTCTCCCACCCCGGGCCCGGCGTGAAGTGGCACAGAAAAACCGGCTGGTCGACCCCGTACTGGCGTAACTCGCCGACTGCGGACTCACCTTGCATAAGCCACCATGTGGCAGTCATCTCGTCCCCAACTCCGTACACGGGGGTGGATACCCATCATACGGGTGCGGTCGTCCCAACGAGGACCGACTCCACATCAGGGGCCCAGCCCAGCAGCCGCTCGTCCGCTCCCGGCCGGGCCACGCACTGCACGCCCAGCGGAAGGGAATTGGCCGCCCGGCCCGCGGGGAGCGCCAGAGCGGGGGCTCCCGCGTAGCTCCAGGGGAGGCTCATCACGGAGTTGCCGGTGCTCTTCAGGCCGTACGGCGCGGGGCCCGTGGCCGCCGGGGTGATCCACAGATCGATCCCGTCCCGGTCCATGGCGGCCACCAGCCGCTCGCGGAACCCGGCGCGGGCGCGCAGGGCCGCGGCGTACGCGTCGTCGCTCATCCGCTGCCCCTCCCGGATCGCCTCGACGGTCTGCTCGCGGTACCGCTCGCCGTGGCGCGGGAACCATACGGCGTGGGTCCGCGCCAGCTCATAACGGTTGATCACCCGCTGCTCCGCCACGACCCGTTCGAAGTCGTCCGGGAAGGGCATCCGGCGAACCGTGAATCCGGCGGCCGCCAAGTGCCCCGCCCGCTCCTCGAAGGAGCTCCTGGCCTCGGCGTCGACGCGGTCGAGATACGGCCCGATCGGAACGCCGAGCACCGGCCGCCGCCCCGCCGCCGCCTCCCCGCCCTCGCCGGACGGCCGCCATCCGTCGCACAGCACGGCCGCCGCCGGGGCCAGGGTCGCCACATCGGGGGCGAAGAGGCCCACGGTGTCGAAGGTCGGGGCGTTGGGGATCACACCGTCGGAGGGGATGCGGCCGTGGGTCGGCTTGAAGCCGACGACCCCGCAGTAGGCCGCCGGGCGGATCATCGAACCGATCGTCTGGGTCCCGACGGCCAACGGCACCATCCCCGCCGCCACGGCCGCCGCCGAACCGCTGCTGGAGCCGCCCGGAGTGTGGTCGAGCTGGTGCGGATTGCGGGTCGGCCCGGGAGCGGTCACGGCGAACTCGGCGGTGACGGTCTTGCCCGCCACCAGCGCCCCCGCCTCCCGCAGCCGCCCGACAAGCGACGCCTCCGCCTCGGCGAACACCTCGGCGGGAACGTCCGACCCGGCACGCGTGGGCAACCCCTCGACATGCACGATGTCCTTCACGCCCACCATGACCCCATACAGCGGCGGCCGCCCGTCCACATCGCCCCACCGCTCATCGGCCACCCGCGCCGCACGCCCCAACCGGTCCCGCCGGCCGGGCTCGGGCACGAAGGCCTGGATCTCCCCGTCCCCAGCCTCGATCCGGTCACAGGTCCGCGCGGCCACGGTGGCGCAAGAGGTGTCCATGAACCGAGGCTACGCGGCGCACCGCGCTCCCGTACGACCCGGCGAGCCGGTCCTGTCGATATAACCCCGGCCCGAATAGCCCCGGCCCGAGCCGGCCTGTAGTGCGTGGGCACCAGGGCACATGAGTGGCTGGTCCGGGTGCACCAGAGGAAGACGGCGGCGCAGGACGATGCCCGGCGGGGCGCCGGAGGGAAGTGTTGGAGGCGCGTGAATCCCGCGCGATTCCCCTTGCCCAACGGTGTCTGGAGTGATCAACAGGTGGCTACATATCTTTACCGGCTCGGACGGTGGGCCTTCCGGCGCCGCCGGCTCGTGGGTGGTCTGTGGCTGGGGGTCCTGGTGCTGGCCATCGCCGCCGCGGGCGTGGCGCCGGAGGGGAAGGAAGAGGACCTCTCCATGCCCGGCACCGAGTCGCAGAAGGCGTTCGACCTGCTGGACGAGCGCTTCCCCCAGAGCAACTCCCAGGGTGCCGAAGCCCGCTTGGTGTTCCGGGCCCCGGACGGGCAGCGGGTGACGGCCAGGGAGAACAAGGCGGCCGTCGAGAAGGCGCTCGGCTCGCTGGACGGGAGCGATCAGGTCGCGTCGACCACCGACCCGTATGAGACCGACGCCGTCAGCGAGGACGGCACCATCGCCTACTCCACGATCACCTACACCGAGACAGCCGTCGACCTGACCGGGGCGACGAAGAGCGCCCTCGAGGACGTCGCCGGCCAGGCCCGGGACGCGGGACTGACCGTGGAGATCGGCGGCTCGGCCCTGGACTCGGAAGAGGAACCGGGCGGTACGACGGAGATCATCGGCGTGGCGGTGGCGGCGGTGGTGCTGGTCCTCGCCCTCGGGTCGCTGGTCGCGGCCGGATTGTCGCTGCTGACCGCCTTCGTGGGCGTGGCCATCGCCTTCGGCCTGGTCTCCGCGCTGGCCGTTCCGCTGGGCCTGACGTCCACCGTCGCCATCCTGGCACTGATGCTGGGGCTGGCGGTCGGCATCGACTACGCACTCTTCATCACCTCCCGCTTCCGCGACGAGCGCGCCCAGGGCAGCGAGCCGGAGGAGGCCGCCGGCCGGGCGGTGGGCACGGCCGGATCCGCCGTCGTCTTCGCCGGTGCGACCGTCTTCATCGCCCTGGTCGGGCTGGGGGTCGTCGGAATCCCCGAACTCACCAAGATGGGCATGGGCGGCGCGGGCGCGGTGGCCCTTGCCGTACTCGTCGCACTGACCCTGGTCCCCGCGCTGTTCGGGTTCTTCGGCCGGCGGGTACTGTCCCGCGCCGTCCGCAAGGCACCCTCGTACCGCCGGTCGGGCAGCGAGCGCCCGCACGCGGCGCCCAGCGCGGCCGGCCGGCCCGGACTCGGCACCCGCTGGGCGCGGTTCGTGCTGCGTCGGCCGGTGACCGTGCTGCTGATCGCCGGACTCGGTCTCGGCGCCGTCGCCGTACCGGCGCTGAGCCTCGAACTCGGGCTGCCCGGAGACGAGTCCAAGTCGGTGGAGACCACCCAGCGCCGCGCCTACGACCTGCTGTCAGAAGGCTTCGGCCCCGGCTTCAACGGCCCGTTGACCGTGGTCGTCGACACGTCGGAGTCCGGGGACACCCGGGCCACCACGGACCTGGTCGCCAAGACCGTACGGGCAGTGGACGGGGTCGCGTCGGTCGGTGAGCCGGTTCTCAGCCGGACCAAGGACACGGCCGTCCTCACCGCCGTCCCGCGGACCGCGCCGAACAGCGGCGAGACCAAGGACCTGGTGAACACGATCCGGGGCGCGGTCTCCGGCGTCGAAGCCGACACGGGCGCGGGCATTCTGGTGACCGGCACCACCGCGATGAACATCGACATCTCCGAAGCCATGTCCGACGCCCTCATCCCCTATCTGACCGTGGTCATCGGCCTGGCGGTGCTCCTGCTGATGGTGGTCTTCCGCTCGGTCCTGGTCCCGGTCAAGGCCGCGCTCGGCTTCCTGCTGTCGGTGGGTGCCGCCTTCGGCGTCCTCGTCGCCGTCTTCCAGTGGGGCTGGGCGGCCGACCTGATCGGCATCGAGCAGACCGGACCGGTCATGTCGCTGATGCCGATTCTCATCATCGGCATAGTGTTCGGCCTCGCCATGGATTACGAGGTCTTCCTCCTCAGCCGGATGCGGGAGGCCTACGTCCATGGCGCGTCCCCCGGCGAGGCCATCGTCAACGGGTTCCGGCACAGCGGACGTGTGGTGGCCGCGGCGGCGATCATCATGGTCAGCGTGTTCGCCGGATTCATCGGGATGAGCAGCCCGACCATTCAGACGATGGGCGTCGGCCTGGCCGCCGCCGTCGCCTTCGACGCCTTCGTGGTCCGGATGGCGATCGCACCCGCGGTGCTGGCACTGCTCGGTCACCGGGCCTGGTGGCTGCCTCGTATCCTGAACCGTGTGCTGCCGAATGTGGACATCGAGGGTGAGAAGCTGAGCAGGCAGGTCCCGGCCTCCGCGACCGCGCCGGACGCGGCGGTGCCGCGGCTCCCCGTCGGCCGGGACTGAACCGGCCATGATGAACACGGGTGGCGGTGGCCCGCGACCACGCGGCACGTGGTGGCGGGAGGGAGCGATCACCGCGACGGCGTTCGTGCTCTGTCTGCTCGGCGGCGTGGTGCGGGAGGACGGCAGCACGCTGTCACTGCCGCCTGTCGCCGCCTACGTCATCGCCGTGGTGTCCTGTGCCGTGCTGCCGGTGCGGCACCGGGCCCCCCTGGCCGCCATGGCGGTCACGACCGCGAGCGGTGTGCTGGTGCCGCCCTTGGGCCTCCTGCTGAGCCCGCTCATCGTGGCCCCCGCCGGGATCACCGCCTACTCCTACTCGCTCACCGCGCGCACCGAACGGCGCGCGGTGAGCGCGGTGTCGCTCATCTCCGTGGCGCTGCTGGTCGCCTCCACCCCCTTGTTCGGGGCCCTCTCGGGGAAAGACGCGAGCAGGGTGGGCGCGGTGGTGGCGTTCCCGCTGGTGGCCGGCCTACTCGGGCACTCGGTGCGGAACCGACGGGCCTACCTGGCGGCCGTGGAGGAGCGGGCCCGGCAGGCCGAGAAGAGCCGGGACAGCGAGGCGCGCCGGAGAGTGGGCGAGGAACGGTTGCGCATCGCCCGGGAACTGCACGACCTCGTGGCCAGTCAGATCACCCTGGCCAACGCGCAGGCCACGGTCGCCGCCCACCTCTTCGACGCCCGCCCGGAGCAGACCCGCAAGAGCCTCAAGGAGCTCGTCGAGACCACCAGCGACGCGCTCGACGAGCTACGGGCCACGGTCGGTCTGCTGCGTCAGTCCGGGGACGCGGACGCGCCCGCCGAACCGGCGCCCGGACTGTCCCAGCTTCCCACGCTCCTCGAGTCCTTCCGCCGCGCGGCTCTGGAGGTGTCGGTGCACCAGGAGGGCACGGCCAGGCCGCTGCCGCCGGGAGTGGACCTCACCGCCTACCGCATCGTCCAGGAGGCCCTGACCAACGTGACCAAGCACGCCGGTACCGGTAGCGCCCGGGTGCGCCTCGTCTGGAACCGCGATCACGTGACCATCACCGTCGCCGACGACGGAGGGGGCGGGGGCGCCCGTACGGCGCCGACCGCGGCCACGGGGCGGGGCGCGGCCACGGGCCCGCGTGCGGCCACGCCGGCGGACCGTCCGCCCGGTTACGGTCTGATCGGGATGCGTGAACGTGCCACCGCGGTCGGGGGGCAGCTCTCCACGGGCAGGCGCCCTGAGGGCGGCTTCCTCGTCTCCACCCAGCTGCCCCTCCCGCCCGCCAAGGACACGACGCGCGGGACCGACGGAGCGACATGGACTGATGGAGCGACAACCATCGAGGGGCGGATGGCCGACGGAGCGACAGGTGACGGACGGACGGGCGGCGGAGAGGCCGGGGGTGCGCCATGACGCTCCGGGTGCTGCTCGCCGACGATCAGGCCCTGCTGCGCGGTGCCTTCCGGCTGCTCCTCGACAGCGCCGACGACATCACCGTGGTCGGCGAGGCCGCCGACGGCAGGGAGGCGGTGAGACTCACCCGGGAGCTGCGGCCGGATGTGGTGATCATGGACATCCGGATGCCGGAGGTGGACGGTCTCACCGCCACGTCGGAGATCTGCGCGGACCCGGATCTGCGTGCCAGCCGCATCCTGGTCCTCACCACGTACGAGACCGACGAGTACGTCGCTCAGGCGCTGCGCGCGGGGGCCGGCGGCTTCATCGGCAAGGGCATCGGGGCCGAGGACCTGCTGGACGCCGTGCGTACGATCGCCGACGGCGACACTCTTCTTTCCCCCGCCGCCACCCGCTCCTTGGTCGCCCGTTTCCTGGCCACACCGGACCACGCCACGCAGCACCACCCCGAACAGCTCGCCGTGCTCACCCCGCGCGAACGCGAGATGGTGGCCCTGGTCGCGACCGGCCTGTCCAACCAGGAGATCGCCGAGCGGATGTTCCTCAGCCCCTTCACCGTCCGCGCCCATGTGCAGCGCGCCATGACGAAGCTGGACGCCCGCGACCGGGCGCAACTCGTCGTCATCGCCTACCGGACGGGCCTGGCCCACGCCGCCCCCGACGGCGGGACCGGCGGCCCGTCGTAGTCGAGTCACGGCATCGGGTCGAACTCGGGCAGCGTAAGAGCCGAGTGGGCCGGTCGTGGCGTCGCGGAGGGCATGGTGACGAGGCCGCGCAGCATGGTGTTGCGTTGCTCCAGGGCCCGCGCCGTGGTGGGGAAGAGCGTGGCCCCACCGTTGTCGACCAGTGCCTGGTTCATGGCCACGAACTCGCGAACGTCGCGTTCGTAGGCGGCGAAGGCCGCGGTGTGGTCCCGGTTCGTGGCCAGGGCGTTGGCGAGCATATAGACACCGACCAGCGCGAGGCTCGAGCCTTGTCCGGTGAGGAACGAGGGTGCGTACGCGGCGTCGCCGACGAGCGCGACACGGCCGCTGGACCAGTGGGGCATGCGGATCTGACCGGCCGTGTCGAAGAACAGGTCATCCGCGCCGCGCATGGCGTCGACCATGCCGGGGACCTCCCATCCCGCGCCCGCGAAGACCGTGGCGACCAGGTCCCGCTGGGCGTCGGGGTTCCGGAGGGCGTCCAACGGCGGTTCCGGCTGGTGGAAGTTCAGGAAGGCGTGCAGCTCATCGTTGTCCCCGACGGCGTAGAGGGCCGCGGCTTTCCCCGGGATGTTCCACAGCATGAGCTCGTGGGAGAGCCCGAAGGTGTTCGGCATGGTGAATATGGCGAAGCAGTAGCCGAGGTAGCGGTGGAACTGTTCCTCGGGGCCGAACAGCGACTCCCGGGTGTGAGAGTGCATACCATCGGCGCCGACCACCAGGTCGAACGTGCGCCGTTGCCCACCGCGGAACGTAACGTCGACCCCTGGTCCGGACTGGTCGAGGGTGGCGATGGAGTCGTCGAACAGGAATTCCACGTCGTCACGGACCAGCGCGTAGAGGGCGGCGGCCAGATCCCCACGCCGCACCTCGAGGTCCTGTCCCTCGGCACTGCCGGCAACGGCGTGCGGAGGGAGCGAGGCCACCTTACTGCCATCGGCGTTGAGGAAAGTGCAGCACTGCGAGTCGATGTGCGCGTCCCGCAGTCGCGGCAGTATCCCCATCCGCCGGACCACCTCTATCGCGGTACCGCGGATGTCGATCGGGTAACCACCGGCGCGCAGCACGCCTGCCTTCTCCACCACGGTGACCGCGAATCCGGACCGGGCCAGCCAGTACGCCAGCGCGGGTCCGGAGATGCTGGCCCCGGAGATCAGAACTGTGCGCTTCGCGGTAGTACTCACGTCCGTCGACAGACCGGTAAGTGTCATGCCTGGGCTCCCTTTTTCTTCGTGATACGGACAACGAGCAGTGACAGTGCGGCGACGAGGCCGGCGACGGCGAAACCTGTGACGAAGGCCGATTCGGTCGGCATGCCCGTCGCCGAGTCGGCCCCGGCGTCGAGGATCGCGGCGGCGATCTGGACGCCCAGGGCGATGCCTGTCACGCGTGTCACCACGAGCACGCTGGTGGCGATGCCGGTGTCCTTGGTCTCGACGGCGGCGGTGGCGCCGGTGAGCAACGCCGTAGTAGCGGCGCCCGCGGCCATCGCGGCCAGCGCCTTCGCGAGGACGAGCTGCCATTCCGCGGTGTGCAGCGACACCAGGGCGATCATCGTGGCCGCCGTGACGACGGCGCCCACGATGAGCACGGCACGCAGACCGAAACGCCGCGCCACGATCCCGCCGACCGAATCGCTCACCGCCCCGGCGATGGCGCCGGGGAGCAGGAACAGTCCGATGTCGGTGGTGTCGGCTCCGAAGCCGTACCCGTCGCCCGGCACCCCGAACAACTGCGGGAGCAGAAAGCTCGCCATCCCGAAACTGGTGGTGATGACGATGGTGAGCAGGCACGCATGCCACATCGCGGGCTTTGCCAGCATGCGTAGATCGACCATCGGCGAGACTGCCCGGCGCTCGACGACAACCCATCCGGTCGCAAGGGCGGCCACGACCACCGCGAGGGCCCCGATCGCGAGTGGCGGCAGGCTGTCGTCGCCGGTCACCCTCACGAGCCCAAGCATGAAAGCGAGCAACGTGCCGCTCAGCAGAACCACGCCGGGCCAGTCGATCCCGTACTCCGATTCGATCGGCGGATCATGCGGCATCAACCGAGCCACGACCAACGTCATCACGATGATCACGATCGTCGGCAGCGCGAACATCCAATGCCAGGAAAGTGCCTCCGCGATCGGCCCGGCAGTCAACGTTCCCACCATGCCGCCGCCCGTGAACAGCGCCATGACCACCCCCATCCCCAGCTGTGACTCCCCTGCCGGGAGGTGTTTGCGCACCAGGATGAAGGAAAGGGGCAGCGCACCCACCATGGCGCCCTGCAATACCTGACCGAGCAACAACACCGGCAGGTCCGGCGCCAGACCGGCCAACAGACCACCGGCCGAGACCACGGCCATCAGCCGGACCAGCACCCGCTTCCCGCCGTAGCGGTCGCCGAGTTTGCCTGCGACGGGTGCGATGGCGGCGCCGGTGATGAGCACCGCGTTGGAGACCAGTGCCGCTTCGCCAGAGCTGACCCCCAGCTCACGTTGCAGCAGCGGGAGCGCGGGATCCACCACTGTCTGCAGGGTACCGAGGGCGAGTGCCAGGATGCCGAGGGCACCGATCGACAGCCTCCCGATGCGGACCGGGGGCGGGGAAACCACAGCTTGGGACATAGCGTCCCTTTCATCGTTGGTTACGAGTTCATCGTTGATCGCGAGCAGGTGCGTGGACCTGCTTGACGTGTGCGCGATGCGCGGGATTCACGCGCCTCCAACACTTCCCTCCGGCGCCCCGCCGGGCATCGTCCTGCGCCGCCGTCTTCCCCTGGTGCACCCGGACCAGCCGCTCACCCGTCCTGGTGCCTGCGCACTACGGGCCGGCTCGGGCCGGTCGGACGGAGGGTGTGTTGCCACGAGAGGGCGAACGACTGGACGATGGGCCGGTGAGTGATGCTTGGGCGGGGGTCGACTCCGTCGCGCTGGAGCGGGCCGTGCGGGAGCGGGCGGGGCGGCCCGTGGCCGGGGTCGAGGACATGCGGAGCTACCTCGGGGCACAGGTGGCGGATGTCTCGCACCGCGAGGTGGTCGGGCCGCTGCGAGCCGGACACGGGCCCGGTGGTGTGGTCGTGCGGCGCGGCGAGGTGCTCGCCCGCTGGGGGGATCCGGCCCGGGTGGAGATGGCCTTCAGCGCGACCAAGAGCGTGCTGGCCCTCGTCGCGGGTGTCGCCTTCGACGACGGACTGCTACGGCTGGACGAACCCGTGTGCGGCTCCGTGGAGTTGCCCCAGTTCGCGGATGAGCACGGGCGCCGGATCACCTGGCGGCAGCTGCTGGACCAGACGAGCCAGTGGGAGGGCGAGCTGTGGGGGAAGCCGACGGGGGTGGACGCCCAGAGCGTCCGCGAGGGGACGGAGTCGGCGGGCGGGCCGCCCGGTGAAGGGTGGGCCTACAACGATGTGCGGGTGAATCTGACGGCGCTCGCGCTCACCGTCCTGGTGCGGCGGCCGCTGCCGGAGGTGCTGCGCGCCCGTGTCATGGAGCCCATCGGGGCCTCCGGCTCATGGTCGTGGCACGGCTACGACAACTCGTTCGTGGACATCGGCGGCGTCCGCCTGCCCGTGGTGTCCGGCGGCGCCCACTGGGGCGGCGGGCTGTGGATCAGCGCGCTCGACCTGGCCCGTATCGGCCAACTCTGCCTGAACGGTGGGGAGTGGGCCGGGCGCCGGATCGTGTCACGGCGCTGGATCGAGGCGTTGTGGACCCCGTGTGCCGTCAAACCGGAGTACGGGCTGTCGTGGTGGCTCAACGACGGCCGCGTGGTGTGGCCACAGGCCCCGTCGAGCGGGCGCTGCGCCCGGGGCAACGGCGGCAACCACCTCTTGTGGGTGGACCCGGCCCGTGACCTCACCCTCGTCTCACGCTGGGGTGCCGATGTGGAAGCCCTCGTCGCGGCGGTCTCGAAGGCGGTCCGCCCCTGCTGATGACACCGGCGAGACCACCGCTCAGCGGGCTTCCACATCGGCCGCAGGCGTCAGCTGCCGCCCGTCACCTTGACGTAGTCGACGACCAGCTGCTGCGGGAAGGAGGTGTTGCCGTCCGGGTCGCCGGGCCAGTCACCGCCGACGGCCAGGTTGAGGATGATGTAGAAGGGGTGGTCGAAGACCCAGCGGTTGCCGTTGAGGTCCGAGGGCGTGCGGGTCTGGTAGACGTTGCCGTCGACGGACCAGGTGATCTTGTTCGGCGACCAGTCGATGGCGAAGGTGTGGAAGTCGTCGGAGAACTTGCCGCCATTGGGCAGGGTGTAGCCGGCGCCGATGCCGCCCGAGCCGGAGTAGCCGGGGCCGTGGATGGTGCCATGGACGGTGCTGGGCTCGAAGCCCACGTTCTCCATGATGTCTATCTCGCCGCAGTTGGGCCAGCCCGCGCTGCCGATGTCGTCGCCGAGCATCCAGAAGGCGGGCCACATGCCCTGGCCCTGCGGCAGCTTCATCCGGGCCTCGACATGGCCGGAGGCCGTGGTGAACTTCTGGGAGGTGTTGAGGCGGGCGGAGGTGTACTCACACTGGCCGTACCAGCAGTTGTAGTTGGCCGGGTTCTCCTTGCGGGCGGTGATGACAAGGTTGCCGTTGCCGTCCAGCGCCGCGTTCTTGTTGCCGTCGGTGTAGTACTGCCGCTCGTGGTTGTTGACGTTGTCACCGGTCTCCAGGCCCCACTTGGAGCCGTCGACCGCGCTGCCCGCGGCGCCGTCGAAGTTGTCGGTGAACTCGGCCGCGGCGGCCTTGGTGTGGGGGGTGTCCGTGGTGGCCGTGGCCGGAGCGGTGAGCCAGGGGGTGGCGGCGAGTGCGGTCGCGGAGAGCAGACCGATCACGGTGTTGCGCAGCGTACTTCTCATGGAACGGTGGTGCCTTCCTGTGTGGGGGATGGGACCGGTGGGTGCCGGTCCGGTGGGGGAAGGTGTGTGTCCGGCGGCTGGGGGCCGGGGTCCGCGGGCGCTATGGCACGGGCATACGGGTGGCAGGGGCCACGCGCGTCAGCGCTCCTCGCGGGGTGGTAGTCGCACGACAGACGGGAGGAGGGCGCGTCAGCGCTCCTCGCGGGGTGGTGGCCGGGCGGCGGGCAGGACGGTGCGCGCCCTCGGTCAGGAACTGGCGGACGGGCAGGGCGGCGGCGCCGAGCGCCACGGCGTGGGGGCCGAGCCCGCTCAGCCGGATGTCGGTCTTCGCGTACGGCCTGCGCAGCGCCTGCGCGGCCACCGTCTCACGGATCCGCGGCAGCATACGGGCGCCGAACATCAGCCCGGCCCAGCCGCCGAGGATGATCCGCTCGGGGTTGAAGAGATTGACGAGATTGGCGATCCCGGCGCCCAAGTACACCGCCGCCTCCTCCAGGACGCGCTGCGCGGCGGACGAGGTGTCGGCGGCCGCGAGCAGCGCGGCGAACGCGGACTCCTGGTCGGCGCCGGGAGTGACGCGGCCGCGCCGGGCCTGGCGGTAGCGCTCCAGGACCGCCTCGGCCCCGACGTACGCCTCGAGGCAGCCGCGGGCGCCGCACCGGCAGCGGCGGCCCCCGGCCTGGACGGTGGTGTGACCCCACTCGCCCGCGCTGTCGGTGGCGCCCCGGTAGGGGGAGCCGTGGGTGATGACGCTCGCGGAGACGCCGGAGCCGATGAGCGCGACGACGGCGTGCTGGACGCCGCGTCCGGCGCCGAACCACATCTCGGCCCGGCCCAGGGCCTCCGCGCCGTTGTCGATGTGCAGGGGCAGCGCGGTGCCGGTGCGCAGCAGCCGCTCCAGGGGGACACCGTCCCAGCCGGCGGCCGAAACGCCGATGCCGACGCCGAGGATGTGCCCGTGGGGGATTCCGGCTTCCTCGATGACGGCGTCGAGGAAGGTCAGGATGTGGCGGACGGCGGTTTCGGCGCCGTGGGGTCCGGAGGCTAACGGGTAGACGGCTCCGGCGCGTTGGGTGAGGGCGAGGTCGAACAGCCCGACGCGGACCCGGGTATCGGCGACCTCGACGCCGATGACGTACCGGTGCTCGGAGACCAGCCGCAGCCGCGGCGATTCCTCTTCCGTGACGACCTCTTCCGTGACGACGCCTTCCGTGACGACGCCTTCCGTGACGACGCCTTCCGTGACGACGCCTTCGGCGATCAGCTCGCCGATGACCGCGCTCACGGTGGTGGCGCCGAGCCCCGTACGGCGGACGAGCTCCTGGCGGGTGAGCGGAGCGTGCAGATACAGCGTCCACAGCAGCGAGGAGCGGCTGCCGCGCCGCGGATCGCGCACGGTGGTGCGCAGCGGGGGCTGGGCTGCCTGCGCCTTGGCCGTCATCGGTCACCTCCGGGGAGACACAATGTCCAGCCCTGTTCAATGCATGTCAATAGGTCTGGACCTTCTTGCATCAAAGAATTTGAGGCGGGGCCCGACCCAACTCCCCCTGAACCGACAGAAGTCGAACCCTCAGCGCGCTCCACCGGTGGCGAGGAAGTGTGCCAGCGGCAGCGTGGCCGCGCCCAACGCCACGGCGTCGGGCCCCAGTTCGGCCAGCCCGATCTCGGTCTGCGCGTACGGCCGGCGCAGTGCGTAGGAGGCGGTGGCGGCCCGGATCCTGGGGAGGACCCGGCCGCCGAGGAGCAGTCCGGCCCAGCCGCCGAGGATGATCCGCTCGGGGTTGAAGAGGTTGATCAGATCGGCGATACCGGCGCCGAGGTAGGCGGCGGTCTCCTCCAGCACCTCGCGCGCCCGCGCCTCGCTTCCGGCGGCCCTTACGATCGCGGCGAACGCGGCCTGCTGGTCCTCACCGGCACCGTCCGTGTCACCCACACCGCTCTCACCGGCACCGGTCTCACCGGCACCGCCCACACCGCTCTCACCGCTCTCACCGCCACCACCCGCGCCGCCCGCACCCGCTCCGCGCGCCCCGCGCCCATAGCGGTCGAGCACCGCCTGAGCCCCGACGTACGCCTCCAGACAGCCGACCGCACCGCATCGGCAGGCGCGCCCGCCGACCTGGACGACCGTGTGCCCCCACTCCCCCGCGCTGCTGGTCGCGCCCCGGTACGGCACCCCGGCGGTCACGATGGCCGCGCCGACGCCGGATCCGATCAGCGCGATCACCGCGTTGTCCGCGCCACGGCCCGCCCCGAACCACATCTCGGCCTGCCCCTGCGCGGTGGCGCCGTTGTCGATGAACAGCGGCAGATCGGTGCCGGTGCGCAGCAGCCGCTCCAGCGGCACCGCGTCCCGGCCGGCGGTCGGGCCGTGGACGAGGATCTCGTTCCCCTGTTCGACGACGCCGGGGACGCCGACCCCGACGCCGATGACCGCGTCCGGCGAGGCACCGCTCTTGGCGATGACCGCGTCCAGGCCGGTCAGGATGTGGCCGACGACCGGCTCCGGATCCCGCTCCAGCCCTCCGGGCGTCAGCGGATGCTCCCACCGGGCCAGTTCCGTCAGCGTGAGGTCGAACAACTCCACGCGGACATGGGTCTCGCCGACGTCGACCCCGATGAGATGGCCACCGCCCGGCGTGACCCGCAGCAGCGTGCGGGGGCGGCCGCCGTCGGACTCGACGGACCCGGCCTCCTCCACCAGTTCGTCGGCGAGCAGTTCGCCGACGACATTGCTGACCGAACCGGAGCTGAGCCCGGTGAGCGCGCCCAGTTCCTGACGGCTCACCGGGCCCCGGAAGTACAGCTGGCGCAGCAGCGTCGAGCGGTTGCCGCGCCGCAGGTCGCGGACGGTCCGTCGGTTCATCTGACCCATCGGGCTCCTTCCCCCTGCCCGAACCTACCGGACGCGGCCGCTCTTGACGCCGACTGGTTTCATCGCTTAACTCACGGCCTGAATGAAGTCTCGCGCTTCACTTTTTGAACGGTCAAGGGCGGGTTGACGGTCAACGGCCACTGAGTGACGCCGCCTCATGGCCGCCGTACGGCTCACGACTCCGCGCCCGGGGCCTGGAACAGCGCGAGCAGATCCTCCCGCCCGAACATCCGCGCCGTCTCGACGGCCGACGGCGATCCGGCGCGCGGGTCGGCGCCCTTGGCCAGCAGCACCCTCAGCACCTCCGCCTCGCCCTTGAACGTGGCGCCCGCGATGGGGGTCTGACCCCGTTCGTTCACCCGATTGGGGTCAGCGCCGCGCTCGAGCAGGGCCGACACCGCGGCGGGATGGCCGTAGTAGGCCGCGAGCATGAGCAGGGAATCGCCCTTGTCGTTGGTGAGGTTGGCGGGGACGCCCGCGTCCACATAGGCGGCGAGCGTATCGGTGTCACCCTGCCGGGCCAGGTCGAAAACCCTGGCCGCCAGTTGGAGCACCTCCGGGTCGTGGGCGGGCTCGCTCTCGGGGTTCGATTCGGTCATGGCCTGTCGCCTCCGGCTTCGCTACCTGGGTATGTGATCATCCACCCTAAGGACGGCGGCGGACCCACCCGGGCAGGCGGGCACCCCGCCCCGACCGGCGGTCGGCTCGTAGCGCCACGCCTCCATGGTGATGATTACACCGATAATCCACCCAATTGCACCTTTCGCCCGGTGGATGCATGCTGTGATCCTGGAACCACTCATGGTGACTGACCGTCCCCCATCAGCCAGGAGACCGTGATGATCCTGTCCATTTCCGGCGTCGTACTGCTCGGCATCATCGTCTTCATCTTCTTCCGCAAGGACGGCCTGAAGGGGTCGCACGCGGTCATCTGCGCGCTCTTCGGCTTCTATCTCGCGTCCACCGCGATCGCCCCGAGCATCAAGGCGGGCGGCGCGAGCCTCGCCGGCCTCTTGGGCGGGATCAAGATCTGACGTGGGCCGGAGACCGCTCCCCCGCCTCCGTCTCGGCAGCGCCGGGGGCACTCCGCTCGTCCCGCCCGGCCGCGGCCGGGCGGTCGCCCGCAGCACGGCCGACGGCGTCGCCGATGTGGTCCAGCCGCTGGTCGCGCTCTCGCGCGGGTTGCGCGTGCTCGCCGCCGCCGGGCGGCGCAAGTGGACGGAGCTGCCGGGCGACCGCCGCGGACCGGTGTTCACCCTCGTGGTCGCCTGTGGCTTCGTCCTTTTCCTGCTGCCGTACGGGCCACTGGCGGCGGCGATCAGCCTGATCGGCGCGGCGGGCTGGGCCGGCCGGGAGCGCGCCGGGGGCGCATCGGAGACGCCCGCCGACGGGACCGAGCGGCTGCGCACGCTCTACGAGGCGCTGGTGCCGTACTTCTCCGCCTCCGAGGACCCCAGCCCGCTCTACAGCCACGGCGGCGACTGGTCCGCGGCGTTCGACTCCTTCGCCTTCGACGAGAGCGGACGGCTCACCCGGCTGCGCCTCCACTACCCCGCGTACTTCACCGACGGCGAGCCCGCGGCCCGCACCCGGATCGAGCAGCTGCTGTACGCGAAGTCGGGGCGCGGCCGTGAATATCTGTTCGAGTGGGACGAGGAGGCCAACAACCTCACCCTGACCGTGCTGCCCGCCCTGTCCACCGCGATCCACGCCCAGCGCTTCGTCACCGCGCCCGGTGAGACGGTGCTGGGCTTCACCGACCCGTCGTCGGTGCAGCGGACGCTTCCGGTGCTGGCGGGGCCGGAGACGTGCGGGGAGGACGGGGAAGGCGAGGAGAGCACGGAGGACACGAAGGACGTCGGGCTCAAGAAGGCGGCAGGGGACGGGCCGGAGACCCATGACGCACCGCCGGTGATCTGGCGCACCGGCCCGCGCTCGACCGAACCGCATCTGCTCGCGCTCGGCCAGCCCGGAAGCGGCACCACGACCCTGCTGCGCTCGATCGCGCTGCAGGCGCTGCCCCATGGCGAGGTGCTGGTGGTGGACGGCGGCGGCACCGGCGAGTACGCGTGTCTGAGCGGACGCACGGGGGTACTGGCGGTGGAGTGCGGGCCGGCCGGGGTGCTGGCCACGCTGGAGTGGGCGGGCCATGAGACCGAGCGCCGGCTGATCGCCGCCAACCGCGCCCGCCAGCTGCGGCACGCGCCACCGGAGGACATCCAGCGCCCGCTGTGGATCCTGCTGGACCGGCCGTCGGTGATGAGCCATCTCGCGGCGGCGGACGGCCGCACCGATCCGCAGGAGCTGCTGGCAGTGCCGCTGCGGCACGGACGGGCGGCGAACGTACGGGTGGTGGTGGCCGACCAGCTGGACGCCGCGGAGGCGCTGAGCGAGGCCGTACGGAGCCACACCCGGGCCCGGGTGGTGCTGGGCCCGGTCTCGTCCGAGCAGGCCACGGCCGTCCTCGGGGCGCCGCCGCACACCACGCCGACGCCCGAGGTGCCTCCGGGCCGCGGCTATGCCCGCCTCGGCGCGGGCCCGGTGCACCGCCTCCAGGTGCCGGCCACGCCCGATCCGTACGACGAGGCGGCCGGCGAGGCCGAGCGGCAGGCGGTGCTCCGGCTGCTCCCCGCCCCGGACCCGGCGGCGCCCCCGGCCCCGGCACCTGTCGGGGGTTAGCCACCGAGACCTCGTAGCGCTGCCGCACCGGAGCGCGTTACGGCACGTCAGGCCAACGCCACAGCAACAGCAACAGCAACAGCAACAGCAACAGCAACAGCAACAGCACGGTGCGGCACGTCAGGCCACATACGTCCGCGGCACCTCCGCCTCGATCGTCGCGCCCGTGGCCACCAGGTCGGCGGCCGAGGCCAGCCGGGTGGCGGCCTTCTCGGCGACCGCTCCCCCGACCGTGAACGGCAGCCGTACGTACCCCTCGAACGCGCCGTCCACCCCGAAGCGGGGCCCCGACGGCACCCGGACCCCCAGCCGGGCGCCCGCCTCGGCGATGCGCGAGCCGGAGAGGCCGCCGGTGCGGACCCAGAGGGTGAGCCCGCCGTGCGGGACGGTGAACTCCCAGTCGGGCAGATGGCGCCGGAGGGCGTCGACGAGCGCGTCACGGTTGCCGCGCGCGAGCTCCCGGCGGATCTCGATGGCCTCCTCCCAGCCGCCGGTGTTCAGCAGCCAGGCGACGGCGAGCTGTTCGATGACGGGGGTGCCCAGGTCCGCGTAGGCGCGGGCGGCGACCAGACTGCGGATGACATCGGGTGCGGCGCGCACCCAGCCGATGCGCAGCCCCGCCCAGAAGGTCTTGCTCGCCGAGCCGACCGTGATCACGGTGCTGCCCGCCGGGTCGAAGGCGCAGACGGGCCGGGGCAGCTCCACCTCGTCGTCCAGCCGCAGCTCGGCCATGGTCTCGTCGGCGATCAGGACCGTTCCGGCGGAGCGGGCGGCGTCGACGAGCTGGCGGCGCTGGTCCTCGGTGGCGAGGGCGCCGGTGGGGTTGTGGAAGTCGGCGATGACGTAGGCAAGCCGGGGCGCGGCGGCGCTGAGCACCTGGCGCCAGGACGGGATGTCCCAGCCCGCGAGCCGGTCGGCCACGGCGACGGGGACGAGCCGGGCGCCCGCCTCCCGCATCAGCTGGAGGATGTTGGCGTAGCTGGGCGATTCGACGGCGACCCGCTCCCCGGGCCGGACCATCAGCCGGCAGGCGGCGGCGACGGCCCCCATGGCGCCGGTGGTGACCATGATCTGCTCGGGCATGGTCGGTATGCCG
Organism: Streptomyces sp. NPDC059455; assembly: GCF_042750115.1. Classification (NCBI taxonomy): domain Bacteria; kingdom Bacillati; phylum Actinomycetota; class Actinomycetes; order Kitasatosporales; family Streptomycetaceae; genus Streptomyces; species Streptomyces sp. NPDC059455. The sequence goes on along the minus strand of NZ_JBHYVB010000004.1, from coordinate 22,354 downwards.
CGGGCGGTGTAGCGGTCGGCGAGCGCCTGGCGCAGGGCGGGCAGCCCGGCGGGGTAGTCGCCGTGGGTGTGGGCGTAGGGCGGCAGTTCGTCCAGGGCGCCGCGCATGGCGCGGGTGAGCCAGGGCTCGGGGGCGGGCAGCGCGGCACAGCCGAGGTCGATCACGGAGGCCGCGGCCTCGGGCGGGAGCGGATCGAGCCCCCGGGTGGGCAGCGGGCTTCCGGCGGGCATGGCGGTCCAGCTCCCGGCGCCGCGCCGGGACTCCAGGAACCCCTCGCCGCGCAGCGCCTCGTAGGCGGCGGCGACGGTGGTGCGGCTGACCGCGAGCGCCGCGGCGAGCTCGCGCTCGGCGGGGAGACGGGCCGCGACCGGAACCCGGCCCTCCAGGATGAGCAGCCGTACGCCGTCGGCGAGGGAGCGGTAGGCGGGGACGCGGCGGCCCCCGGTCGGTGAGGCCGCGGCCCCGGCGGCCATGCCATCGCGGGTGTGCTGTGACCCGAGCAGCCGGGCCAGTTGGGGTGCCCCGACAGCGGACGTCCATGGACTCATCGAAAGCGGTCCACCTTTCGGAGATTGGCCGTGGAACTGGACTGGTTCCAGGCCACAGAGTGACATGCCGCAGGCCACTCACACCAGGAGCACGCGTTGTCCGACCTTCCACGCCGCCGCCTTCCACGCCGTCTTGCCCAGCTCTACGTGGGGCTGGTGCTCTACGGGGTGTCCATGGGGCTCCAGTTGCGCGCCACGCTCGGTCTCGACCCGTGGGACGCCTTCCACCAGGGCGTCTCCGAGCACACCTCGCTGTCGATCGGCACGGTGACGGTCGTCGTCGGCGTCGCCGCGCTGCTGCTGTGGATCCCGCTGCCCCAGCGGCCGGGGCTGGGCACGATGTCCAACGTGCTGGTGATCGGGCCTGTGGTGGACGCCACACTGTGGCTGATACCGGAGCCGGAGGCGCTGGCGGTGCGGATTCCGCTGCTGCTCTTCGCGATCGTGCTGTGCGGGGTGGCCACCGGGCTCTACATCTCGGCGCGGTTCGGGCCGGGCCCGCGGGACGGGCTGATGACGGGGCTGCACCGGCGCACCGGGTGGTCGATCCGGCTGGTGCGGACCGGGATCGAGCTGGCGGTGCTGGCCACCGGCTTCGCGCTGGGCGGCTCGATGGGGGTGGGAACGGTGCTGTTCGCGCTGACCATCGGGCCGCTGTCGCAGTACTTCCTGCGCGTCTTCGCCATTCCCGCACCCGCCGGGACGGGCCCTGGGATCGTGGCGCGCGGCGGCGTCGAGCCGCAGGTCCGGGACCTGATTTAGGGCTGGGGCCGTCGGGGCGGTAGTGTACGCCCTTGGCCTACCAGGCGGACCGTTACTGCGCGCTAAAGTACCAGAAACGCTGGGTGACATCTGCTGCCAGATGTGACAAACCGGGCGCCTGTGGGTAGAACAACGGGGCGGCACGACGGGCGACGCATGTCCCAATACGGGAATCTTCACCGCCGACCGGACGTTGACCGGATGACGACGACAGCGACACCTGTCCTGTGGGCGACAAGCCCGGGAGGCACGATTCATGAGTGAGCGAGCTCTTCGCGGCACGCGACTCGTGGTGACCAGCTACGAGACCGACCGCGGCATCGATCTGGCCCCGCGCCAGGCGGTGGAGTACGCATGCCAGAACGGCCATCGATTTGAGATGCCGTTCTCGGTAGAGGCGGAGATCCCGCCGGAGTGGGAGTGCAAGGCGTGCGGCGCCATGGCACTCCTTGTCGACGGCGACGGTCCAGAGGAAAAGAAGGGCAAGCCCGCGCGCACGCATTGGGACATGCTCATGGAGCGGCGCACCCGCGAGGAGCTGGAGGAGGTGCTGGCCGAGCGGCTGGCGGTTCTCCGCTCCGGTGCCATGAACATCGCCGTACATCCGCGGGACACCCGTAAGTCTGCCTGAACCGAGCGGCAGCACTGAGGAAACAACTGAAGTACGAGGGCCGGGGCCACTGCTGAGCAGTGGCCCCGGCCCTTGCGCGCCCTTCGACCCTTAGGTGCGCTTCGGCCCTTAGGCGTGTTTCAGCCCTTAGGCACGCTTCGACCCTTATGCGCCCTTCGCGCCGGCTGAGCCGGGCCTCAGCCCCGGTCGCGCGGCCGCAGCCCGGGGCCCGGCTCTCCGTCGCCGTCCCGGCCCGGGTCGTCCCCGTCCCGTATCACCTCGCCCTGGATGACCGTGCCCTGCTCCGGGCGCTCCCACTGCTCACGGGCCTGCTGGAAGGGGTCGGACGGCGATCCGGGGACGAAGCCCATCCGGCGCGACAGCGCGCTCTCCGCGCGGCGCCGCAGCAGCGCCCGGGTCGGCGGGAACAGGCACACCAGCGCGGCCACGTCCGAGACCAGCCCCGGCACCATGAGCAGCAGCCCGCCGAGCATCGTGAAGGAGCTTCCCGGGCGCGCGGCGGGCTCCTCCGCGCCCGGCCGCATCGACCCGGCCAGGCTCTGCCACGCCCGGCGGCCACCGCGCTTGACCACGGCCCCGCCCACCACCACGCCCGCGACCAGCAGCAGGAAGACGGTCAGCCCGCCGGCGACGTCCGCCACCAGGGTCAGCAGCCAGATCTCCAGCACCAGCCAGGCGGCGATCCCCAGCGGTACGAAGGTGCGGGCGCGTGAGCGCTTCGGGCGGGTCGGGTCGCTCTGCTGCGATGCGCCGGTCATCATGCCTCCAAGTGTGCCCGGGCCCGTGACCGATACGGAGCGCGGGTCGCATGGCCAAGGGGATCGAGGGGATCTCATGGGTTCCAACGCGCGAGGGGTCCCAGAGGGTCCAGGAGACCGGAGGAGACCGGGCGGAATCCGCGAAAGCGCGAGGTATCGGCGGGGGGGGGGGGGGGGGGGGGGGGCGGGGCCGGGGGGGGGGGGGGCGCTGTGGGGGGGGGCGTCGCTGGGTGTGGGGGGGGGGCGC
>NZ_JBHYVB010000004.1:5840-19398 GCF_042750115.1 Streptomyces sp. NPDC059455 | reverse complement strand
CGTGGTTACCACGGCGCTCGGGCACCATCTGGGACTTGGCGCCGTCGGGAGCCGGGCGTTAAACCGCTCAGGCGCGTGGTAGCGCGGGGGGGGGGCGGGGTACCCGCCGCCGACGGAGGTGTCGAATGACGGCTGTGCTGGAGGTCCTCGTGTGGTGGGCGGCGCTGACCGGGATCTGGCTGGTGCTGATCAGCACCGTGGACCCCCTGGAGCTCCTGGTCGGGTCGGCCTCCGCGCTGGCCGCCGCCGTGCTCGCCCGCGCCGGGCGGCGGGCGGTGGCCGACCGGTGAGCACCTCGGACGGCTGGCTGGCGGCGGCCCTGGTGCCGCTGCTCGCGCTCGTACCGGTGCTGTGGCGGATCGCCTACGGCTCGCCCAAGGACCGGCTGATCGGCCAGAACCTCACCTCGCTGCTGGCCGGTCTGGTGCTGCTGCTGGCCGCGCGGGGCTTCCACCGGACCTCGTACAACGATGTGGCGCTGGTGGTCAGCGTGCTCGGGCCCACCGGAACGCTGATCTACGCCCGTTTCCTGGACGTCCTGCCCGACTCCCGGCTGGTGCGCTGGACGGCGCTGGTGGGGGTGCCCGCCACGGTGCTGCCGCTGTGCGTGGCGACCGGGCCCGGCCGGGCCATGGTGAAGCTGCTGCTGATCGGCGCGCTGCTGATCGCGGGCAGCGTGGTGACCAGCGGCCGCGGCGGTAAGGAGGGCGTCACGGCATGACCGATGTGCTGATCGTCGTGGCGCTGCTGCTGGTCGCGGGCGCCGCCACCGCCGCCGTGCTCAACCGGGACCCGGTGCGGCAGGCGCTGGTGCTGTCCTTCCTCGGGCTGGCGCTGGCCCTGCTGTTCACCTTCCTCCAGGCGCCGGACGTCGCGCTCTCGCAGCTCGCCGTCGGCTCCGCGGTGACGCCCCTGATGATCCTGCTGACCGTGCGCAAGGTGCGGCGCCGCCCGGGGAGCGGTGACGGCGTGGACAAGCCGGCGGGCCGGGGGCGATGAGCTCCCGGGTCCGGCTGTGGGTCTTCCTGGTGGGCGCCGCCGGGTTCGCCGCGCTGTTCGCCGCGGCCTGCTTCGACCTGCCGGCGTTCGGCACCGTCCGCCACCCGTACGGCGTCCGGGCCGTGCGCGCCGCCCTGAGCCATCACACGGCCAATGTCATCGCGTCCGTCAATTTCGATCTGCGGGCCTTCGACACGCTCGGTGAGGAGACCATCCTCTTCGCGGCCGTCATCGGCACCGTGGTGCTGCTCCGCCAGGCCCGGGACGAGCACCGTAAGGATCCCGAGCCCGCCACGATCCGTCCCCCGGTGCGCCGGTTCGCGCTGCTGACGCTGCCGTTCGCGCTGCTGGTGGGGCTCTATGTGATCGCGCACGGCCAGGTCAGTCCGGGCGGCGGCTTCCAGGGCGGGGTGGTCGCGGCCACCGCGCTGCATCTGCTCTACATCGCCGCCGACTACCGGGCCCTGGAGCGGGTCCGGCCGCTGACCCTCTACGAGATCGGAGAGGCCGCCGGGGAGGCGGCGTACGTGATCACCGGGCTCGCGGCCGTTCTCGCGGGGTCGGCGTTCCTGACCAACGTCCTGCCCTTCGGCACCCTCGCGACCCTGTCCTCCGGCGGCACGGTGCCGGTGCTCAACGCGGCCGTCGGCCTGGAGGTCACCAGCGGGGTCGTGGTCCTGCTGGCCCGTTTCCTGGACCAGGCGGTGGAGATCGAGGAGCCCGGGGAAGGCAACGGGAGCCCGCGGGACACAGGGGGCAGTGGGGGCAGTGGGGGCAGTGGGGGCAGTGGGGGCAGTGGGGGCAGTGGGGGCAACGGAGACGACGAGAGGGAGCGAGCGTGACGGTCCTGCCGTATCTGATCGCCGGATGGATCTTTCTGATCGGTGTGTACGGGCTGGTGACCAGCCGGGACCTGATCCATGCCGTGGGATGCCTGGCCGTCACCCAGTCCTCCACCTATGTGCTGCTGCTCGCCGTCGGCTACCGGAACGGCGGCACCGCCCCGGTCTTCGCCGACGCGCCCACGAACAGCCGGGTGGTCGACCCGGTCGTCCAGGCGCTCGCCCTCACCGACATCGTGGTCGGCGCGACCGTGACCGCGCTGCTGCTCGCGCTCGTCGTCCAGCTCCGCAAACGCCATGGCACGGTCGACCCGGACGCCCTGTCCGAGCTGAAGGGCTGACCAGGTGGACACCGCGCGACTGCTGCCGCTGGTGGTGGCGGTGCCGCTGCTGGGCGCGGCGGTGCTGGTGGCCACCGGACGGCGGCTGCCCCGGCTCGTCTCCGACATCGTGGGCTGCGCCTTCGCCGCCGCCACCGCCGCACTGGCCCTCCTGGTGCTGTTCCGGGCCGGCCATCCCGGGCCGGGGACGTATCCGGTGGAGTGGGTGGGCGGCTGGCGGCGGGTGGGCATCGTGCTGGTCGGCGATCCGCTGGGGGCCGGGCTCGCGGCGCTGGTCTCGCTGCTCGTCGTCGCCGTCCTCGTCTACTCCTGGCGCTACTTCGAGGAGCCGCCGCGCCGTCACACCGGCTCCTTCCCCGCGCTGATCCTGGTGTTCCAGGCGGGCATGTGCGGTTTCGCGCTGACCGGCGACCTGTTCAACGCCTTCGTCTTCTTCGAGCTGATGGGTGTGGTCGCCTACGCGCTGACCGGCTTCCGCGTCGAGGAGCCCAAACCGCTGCAGGGCGCACTGGCCTTCGGGGTGGTGAACTCCCTCGGCGCCTACGTCACCTTGCTGGGCATCACACTGCTGTACGCGCGCACCGGCGAGCTGGGGTTCGCGCAGATCGGGCGGAGGCTGGACGCGGACGGGCCGGACGGGCTGGTGCTCGCCGCGTTCGTCCTGGTGACCACCGGTCTGCTGGTGAAAGCCGCCGCCGTTCCGTTCCACTTCTGGCTGCCCGACGCACACGCGGTCGCGCCGACACCGGTGTGCATGCTGCTGTCCGGGGTGATGGTGGAGCTCGGTGTCTACGGGGTCGCCCGGGTCTACTGGACGGTCTTCTCCGGGCCCGGCGGGCTCTCCCACCCCGACTTCACCCGCGCCCTGCTGGTGCTGGGCGTCCTCACGGCTCTGCTGGGCGCGGTGATGTGCTGGCAGCAGCGCCATCTCAAACGGCTGCTGGCGTTCTCGACCGTGGCCCACACCGGGCTGTTCCTGATCGGTGTGGCCGTGCTGACCCCGGAGGGGATCTCGGGCACGGCGCTGTACGTGCTGGGCCACGCGGGTGTGAAGGCGGCGCTCTTCGCCTGCGCCGGGGTGCTGCTGGACCGGTACGCGACCGTGGACGAGCACGAGTTGTTCGGCCGGGCCCGGGAACTGCCGGCGGTCGGCATGCTGTTCGCGGTGGGCGGGCTGGGGTTGAGCGGGCTGCCGCCGTTCGGCTCCGGGCTCGGCAAGGCCGCCGCGGAGGAGGCCGCGGGGCACACCGCCGTATGGCTGCCGGCGCTCTACGTCCTGGTATCGGCGGTGACCGGGGGCGCGGTGCTGCGCGCCGGGCTGCGGATCTTCGCCGGAGTGGGCCGGCGGCCCCGGGACGAGGAGGAGGGCGGCCCGGAGACCACCGGCGAGGAGGAGCCCGAGACCGGCGGCCGCCTCGGGCGCATCCCGGTGCCGCTGCTGGCGGTGCCCGCCGTGCTGCTGGCCGCGTCGCTGGCCCTCGGGGTGATCCCGGCCGTCGGGTCCGCGGTGGGCCGGGCCGGGGCGCTGTTCACCGACACCGGCGGCTACCGTCGGACGGTCCTCGACGGACATATCGCGGCCGCCCCGGCGCATGTGCCACCGCACTGGCAGCTGACCGGGATCCTGCTCGGGCTGCTCTCCGCGGCCCTCGCCATCACCCTGGCCACACTGGCGGTACGGCGGCCGGTCCAGACCGGGACGGCCGCGCTACTCGCGCCCGTACGGCGACTGCAGTCCGGGCATATCGGCGACTACGTCGCCTGGCTGATCGCCGGGACGGCGCTGCTCACGGTGCTGACCGTCCCGGGGGTCCGCTGAGCCGCCGGGACCGGGGCGCGCCCGGTCCCATAGGTCAGCGGTCAGCGGTGGCGCAGTGCCGAGATCAGCTGGCTCTTGGACATCTGGGACCTGCCCTCGATGCCCGCCTTCTGGGCCTCGCGGTACAGGTCCTCCTTGGTCCGCGTCTCCATGCCGCCCGACTTGGCGCCCCCGCGGGCCGCCATGCGGCGCCCCGACGTCTTCCCGCTCTTGGCGGTCGTTTTGGCCATGTTCCGCCTCCTTCCGCCTCAAGTGTCCGGTACGGGGCGGAACATCGCTCGCGGGACTACTCCAAGCGCGGAACGCGGTCCAGGCGCGGGGATCGGAGCACCGGACCCGGGGGCCAGGCCCGCGTCCGGGGTCCGGGGTCCGGGGTCCCGGCCTAGGACTCCTTGGAATCCTTGCGGCCCAGCACCTTGTTGACCCGTGAGCCCACGCCCCAGGACATCACCCGCCAGGCCGCCTCCGTGACGATGTCGCGGCTCATCTTGCTCTCGCCGCGCTCGCGTTCGATGAAGGTGACGGGGACCTCGATGACGTGGAAGCCCGCCTTGATGGCCCGCCAGGCCAGGTCGATCTGGAAGCAGTAGCCCTGGGAGGCGACCTCGTCCATGCCGATGCCCTCGAGCGTCTCCTTGCGGAACGCGCGGTAGCCCGCCGTCATGTCGCGGATCGGGACGTCGAGGAGCAGGCGGGAGTAGGTGCTGCCGCCCCGGGAGATGAACTCGCGGGACTTGGGCCAGTTGACGATGCGGCCGCCGGGCACCCAGCGGGAGCCGATCACCAGATCCGCGCCCTTGAGCGCGGTGAGCAGCCGGGGCAGCTCCTCGGGCTGGTGGGAGCCGTCGGCGTCCATCTCCACCAGCACGCCGTAGCCGTGCTCGATGCCCCAGCGGAACCCGGCCAGATAGGCGGCGCCGAGGCCCTCCTTGCCCTTGCGGTGCAAGACCTTGACGTGGTCGTCCTCGGCAGCCAGCTCATCGGCGACCTTGCCCGTGCCGTCCGGGCTGTTGTCGTCCGCGACGAGGATGTGCGCGTCCGGAACCGACTCCCGGACCCGCGCGACGATCGGCTTGATGTTCTCCGCCTCGTTGTAGGTCGGGATGATCACCAAGGTCGTGCCGAGCGGACCGTACTTCCGCCGGCCACCGTCGTCCTGGCCCTCGTTGCTACGGCGCGGCTCCTCGGCCTCGGCGCCGGCCCCGTCGGCCTTCGCGCTCGGCTCGTCGGCCTTGGTGCCAGGCTCCTCGGCCTCGCGTGCGTCGCTCACGGCTACTGCCCCTTCTTGTCCGTACGTCCCCGACGGCCGATCATGATCGCGGCCGCGCAGGACAGAACGCCCACCATAGCGAGCACCCACTCGGGGGTCGCACCGACGCGGTCGGCCAGGGTCTTGCCGTCACGCAGCGGGATGCGCGCGGTGAGCACATCTTGCGTGAATTCTTTCGTCCGCTGCTCGATCGTGCCATCCGGGGAGACCACGGCGCTGATCCCGCTGGTGGCCGCGGTGATCACCGGCCGACCGTGTTCGATCGCCCTCAGCTTGGACATGACCAGCTGCTGCTCGGGCTGCCCGCTGCGCCCATAGGTGGCGTTGTTGGTCTGGACGACGATCGCCCGGGCGCCCGCGTTGACCGTGTCGCGCACGATCTCGTCGTAGGCGACCTCGAAGCAGATCACATCGCCGAGCCGCGCCGGGCCGACGTTCAGCACACCGGTGTGATCGCCGGGGTAGAAGTCCCGGGGCACCCGCTGCAGCCGGGTGATGATCTTGCTGAGCTCCTGGCGGAAGGGGACGTACTCACCGAAGGGCACCGGGTGCTGCTTGGTGTACGAGGCGCCGGGGCCGCTCTTCGGGTCCCAGACGATGCCCTGGTTCTCCACATAGCCCTGTTTGGTCGGATGGTCGACCAGGGCGCCGACCAGCACCGGAACGCCGATCGACTTCACGGCCTCGTCGATCCTGGCGTATGCCTCCCGATACTGGAAGGGATCGAGGTCGGAGGCGTTTTCCGGCCATATGACGAGATCGGGCTTGGCGATCCGGCCCGCCTTGACGTCCTTCGCCAGGTTCAGGGTCGCCTTCACATGGTTGTCGAGGATCATCATCGGGCGGCCCAGGAAGTCCATACCGGGCTGCTGCACATTGCCCTGGACGACCGCGATGTCGACCGAGTCGGCGGCGGCGGTGGGGATGGGCACCGCGAATCCCGTGGCCGTCACGGCGGCCGCGACGGCCACGGCCCCGGCGGCGGGCAGGGCGCGGCGCGGCGAGAAGCCCCCGGCGCCGCGCAGCCGCCACAGGGTGAGCGCGGCACCGGCGAGCGCTCCGCCCGTCAGGGCGACGCCGAAGGTGACCAGCGGAGCGCCGCCGAGCGCGGCGAGCGGGGTGTAGGGCGAACCGGTGTTGGCGAAGGCCAGCCGGCCCCAGGGGAAGCCGCCGAAGGGCACCCGGTCGCGGGCCCACTCCTCGGCGACCCACAGACAGGCCGTCCACAGCGGCCACAGGGCCGGTACGGGCAGCCGGGAGACCAGGGCCAGCCCCGCCCCCATCAGCGCGAGGAAGGCCGCCTCGATGATGGACAGGCCCACCACCGCGTCCCAGCCCACCACGCTGAGCCACTTCAGCAGCAGCAGGAAGAACGGCACCCCGAAGGCGAAGCCCGTCCAGGCGCCCTGGCGGGCGGTCCGGCCGTGGGTGAGCAGGGCCAGGGCGGCGACGGCCGCCAGGGACAGCGGCCACGCCCCGAACGGCGGGAAGGCGAGGCCGAGCGCGAGCCCGCTGACGACCGCGAGCGCGCTGCGCCGCGCCTCACGGCGGGCGAGCAGGCCGAGGCGGCGCAGCCGGCCGGGCCGCCGCTCTCCGGCGGACGGCCCGGAGGCGGTCCTGGGGGCACTGGAGGCGGCACCGGACGCGGCGGCACCGCGCGCGGCAGACGCGGCACCGGATGCGGCAGTCCCCGGCGCGGCGGCCCCGGTCGCGCCGGATTCCCCGCCCTCGGCGGCGTCACGATCCTCGACGGCGTCACGGCCCCCCACGGCGTCACCGCCCTCCACGGGCTTACGGCCCTCGGCGGCGTCACCGCCCCCGACGGGATCACGACCCCCCGCAGCGTCACCGCCCTCGGCGCCATCGGCGCCCTCCGTGGGCGGCGTGGCGGCGGAGCCGGTCGTCCGCTGACCCGGTCGGTCTGCGTCCGGCCCGGTGGGGGCGGCTTCGGCGGTGGTGTCGGAACCCGATGGCACGGTGCGGCCTTCCTACAGGTCGTGCTGTGGTGAGGTGACCGTATAACGCGGGCGCGCGGAAGTGGTCCCGAGGTGCGGATTGTGACCTCGGGGTAGAGAAACGCTTCGGCCATGGCGGGGGTTCCCTCACCCGGCGGCGGCGCCGCCCCCGCGTCGGGGGGCGGTCCGCCGGTGTGCGCGTGCGGAGTGGGGGCCCGACGCCCTTCGGGCCGACCTGGGACCCGCTGGCTGCGGATCGACCGAGAGCCGTTGTCTACTGAGCGTCCGGGCCCCTCCCGGGTCGCACCTGCCGACCCGGCGATCCCTCCCTCGCCCCCGTGCACTGGACCTGGCTCCCAGTGGTGGCGCACCGCGATGGCGCGTCTCCCTCTGGCCCAGCGGCGTTCGACGACTGCGTGAAGATTCCCCGGTCGGGCGTCCTGTGGTGGACGAGGCCGAACCTACCGGCCACCGACCGCACCCTGTCAACAGCCACATGACCTGCGCCGTTTCCTCAAATGACCAGGTCAGTACGGACGGTGTTCAGATGCCACGACAGGCCGGGGGCTCATCGTTCGGCGGTACGGGACGCCCGCGCGTCACTCGTCCGGCCGGAGGTGGACGGTGCGTCCGCCCACCACCGTGCGCACGCAGACGGGCAGTTGACCGCCTGGAGTGAGGTCGGGCAGACCCGGGGTGCCGGAGCGCGGGTCGGTGGACCATCCGGCGACTCGCGTGTCGGGCACCTGCACGATGAGCTCACCGGTCCGCCAGATCGCGTAGTCGGCGGGCGCGCCGGGCGCCAGGACGCCCGCGTCGTCCCGTCCGACGGCCCGCCAGCCGCCGCGGGTGTGGGCGGTGAAGGCGGCGCGGACGGAGATCCGGTGCTCCGGGGTGCGGTGGAAGGCGGCGGCGCGCACGGTGCCCCAGGGGTCGAGCGGGGTGACGGGGCTGTCGGAGCCGAGCGCCAGGGGCACTCCGGCGCGCAGCAGCGCCGCGTAGGGGTTGAGGGTGCGGGCCCGGTCGGGGCCGAGCCGCTGGGCGTACATGCCGTCCTCGCCGCCCCACAGGGCGTCGAAGGCGGGCTGGACGGAGGCGGTGAGGCCGAGGTCGGCGAAGGCCGCGATGGTCTCCGGGGTGAGCATCTCGGCGTGTTCGACGCGGTGCCGGGCGGCGCGCACGCGGGCGAGCCCGACCGTGTCGGCGGCGGCCCGTACGCCCTCGACGACGGCCGTGACGGCGGCGTCGCCGATGGCGTGGAAACCGGCCTGGATCCCGGCCTCGGTGCAGACGGTGACATGGGCGGCGACGGCCGCCGCGTCCAGGTAGGCGGTGCCGGAGTGCGGCGTGTCGGCGTAGGGCTGGTGGAGACACGCCGTGTGCGAGCCGAGCGCCCCGTCGACGAAGAGGTCGCCCGCCGCGCCGATGGCGCCGAGTTCGCGCACCTTGTCCAGGTCGGAGGCGCTGCTCGCGGCCTCGGCCCAGTAGCCGTACACCCGCGGTCCCGGCTCTTCGGCGGCGAGCCCGAGCAGCCCGGTGAGGTCGTCCTCGGAGGAGATGTCGGGCCCGGCGCATTCGTGGAGGGTGCCGATGCCGAGCGAGGCGGCGCGGGCAAGGGCGGCCCGCTGGGCATCGGCGCGCTGCCGCTCGGTGATGACCGCGTGGGCGGCGGCGCGTACGGCGTGGTGGGCGGCGCCGGTCAGCGGCGTGTCGGGGTGGTACCCGGCCAGGTCCGACACGCCGGGCACGAGGTCCAGGAGCGCGGTGGTGACGACGGCGGAGTGCACATCGATACGGGTGAGATAGAGGGGGCGGCCGCCGGTCGCCCGGTCCAGTTCGGCCCTGGAGGGCGGCCGTCCCTCGGGCCAGCGGGCGGCGTCCCAGCCGTGGCCGAGCAGCACCCGGTCGGCGGGGTGGGCGGTGGCGTGGGCGCGCACCCGTTCCAGCGCGTCGGCGAGCGTACGGGCGCCGGTGAGGTCGAGTCCGGTGAGGGCGAGCCCGGTCGCGGTGGTGTGCACATGCGCATCGGTGAAGGCGGGCGTCACCAGTGCCCCGTCCAGCTGGATGACCTCGTCCACACCGTCCGCGAAGCCGTCCGCGGCCCCTTCGGAGCCGACCCAGGCGATGGTGCCGCGCTCGACGACCATCGCGGTCGCGAACGGGTCGGCGGGGCTGTGGACCTCACCTCCGCGCAGCAGGACGGTACGGCCTTCGGGGGCCTGGGCGGGGGTGGGGTCGTTCACGGCGGGCTGCCTCGATGGGGGTATCAGGTAAGAGGGTCAAGGGGGTGTCGACAGGGTGTTCAGACGCGCGGCGGGCGCGCCTCGTAGGGCGTGGAGAGGACCACGGTGGTGCGGGTAGAGACACCGGCCAGCGAGCGGATCCGGCTGAGCAGGTGCTCCAGCTCCAGCGGGGTCGCGACGCGCACCTTGAGGATGTAGTTCTCGTCTCCCGCGACGCTGTGGCACGCCTCGATCTCGGGCACCTCGGCGAGCCGCTCGGAGATGTCGTCGGGCGCGCTGGGGTCGAAGGGTTTGACCGAGATGAACGCGGTAAGGGGAAGCCCGACGGCCTCGGGGTCCACGACGGCGGCATAGCCGCGGATCACACCCCGTTGCTCGAGTCGGCGAACCCGCTGGTGCACGGCCGATGTGGACAGGCCGGTGGCCTTGCCCAGGTCGGTGTAGCTCATCCGGCCGTCCTTGACGAGCAGCTCCACGATCTGTCTGTCCAACTCCTCCACAGCCGATCACCTTATGTGGTCGGGAGGGCTCCGGCACAACGGGTGGGCACAGCGGACATAGACGCCGCTACGCCGCACCTGCACCGGGCATGTGACGAACACCACATGCCCTCATGGGTGTCCTATGAGATGCGGCGATTACCTATGCGTCCGCGAGGGAAATGCTTGCTGTGGTCGAGGCCGACGCGCCTGGCCAGCCCACCCGAGGGGGAAACTCATGCCTCATCTCGAGCGCCTCGACGCAGGCGACATCGATACCGACGAGCTCCACGACACCTATGAGATGTTCCGGGTGATCTGCCCGGACTGCGCACGCCCCATCGCGCTCCTCGCCGACGAGGACGTCCTTCCCGAGCACGCGCTGTGCTCGTCCCCGTGGGACCCGTTCGGGCTCACGGTCTGCGCCGGCACCGGCCGCCGGGTGACCGACGCCGCGCCCGCCGACGCGTCGCTGGACGCGTTCGAGCGGGACGCCGCGCTGCTGCTGACGCTTCCGGAGGGCCTGGACTGGCGGAAGCAGCCGTTCTCCCACCTCGGAGGCCCCGGCTCCCGGCCGGTGCGCCTTTCCTAGGGCTCCCAGGGCTCGGTTCTCTCCCGGCTACCGCTGGGAGGTACCCCCGGCCGGGGCGTATGCGAATCGGCGGGGGCGCAGGCCGCGCCCCCAACCGACACACCGGCCTCAGCCGGCCTCAGGTCCCGCGAGAGCGCGGGCGATCACCACCCGCTGGATCTGGTTGGTGCCCTCCACGATCTGGAGGACCTTCGCCTCACGCATATAGCGCTCGACCGGGAAGTCCACCGTGTAGCCGTATCCGCCCAGCAGTTGGACGGCGTCGGTGGTGATCCGCATCGCGGCGTCCGTACAGAACAGCTTGGCCATCGCCGCCTGCTTGGAGAACTGCCGCCCCGCGTCCCGCAGCCGTGCCGCCGTCAGGTACAGGGCGCGCCCGGCCTCGATCTGCGTGGCCATATCGGCGAGCATGAAGCGCAAGCCCTGGAAGTCGGCTATCGGCCGGCCGAACTGCCGCCGCTGCGCGGTGTACGCGAGCGCCTCGTCCAGCGCCGCCTGGGCGACGCCGACGGCGCAGGCCGCGATGCCCAGTCGGCCCGCGTCGAGGGCGGACAGGGCGATCGCGAACCCCTGGCCCTCCTCGCCGATGCGGCGGGCGTCGGGGACCCGCACCCCGTCGAGGTGGATCTGGGCGGTCGGTGAACCGGCCAGGCCCATCTTGTGCTCGGGCGCGGCCGCCGAGAGCCCGGGGGCGTCGGCGGGCACGAGGAAGGCGCTGATGCCGCGGGTGCGCTCGGGGCCGGTGCGGGCGAGCACGGTGTAGAAGTCGGCGATGCCGCCGTGGGTGATCCACGCCTTGGTGCCCTCGAGCGTCCAGGTGTCCCCGTCCCGGGTGGCCCGGGTGGTGAGCCCCGCCGCGTCGGAGCCTGAGGAGGGCTCGGAGAGGCAGTACGCGCCGAGCAGTCCGCCGCCCAGCATCGCGGGAAGGTGCTCGGCCTGCTGCTCCTTGCTGCCGTAACCGGCGAGGGCGTGGCAGGCCAGGGTGTGGACGCTGACGCCGAGGCCGACGGTCAGCCGGGCCGCGGCGAACTCCTCGAGGACCTGGAGATAGACCTCGTACGGCTGGTCACCGCCGCCGAACTCCTCGGGGTGGACCAGCCCCAGCAGCCCGGACTCGGACAGCAGGGTGAACAGCTCGCGGGGGAAGCGCCCGGCGGCCTCCTCCTCGGCGGCCCGGGGCTTGATCTCCCGTTCGATCAGCTCGCGGACGAGCGAAATCAGGTCGCGGGCCTCTTCGGTGGGCAGCTCACGCTCCACCGGCTGCGGGCCGTGATCGGTCATGGCGGCGCTCTCCTCTCCCCTGGTCAGGCGCTTCGGCGGCGTGCGCCGGGGTGAGGCGGCGCCACCGGTGGTGCTGCCGCCGGCCGGCCGACCCGTCGGATCGCGAACGGTGATGACCTGCACTGCGGCGGTTGGAGTATGCCCGATCCGGAGCGTTCCGGTACTGGTCGCCCGATCTTCAACCAATTTCGCACATGGGCACCCACCACCTTCCTCCACGCACTCCCACCAACGTCGCACGCATGGAGCAAATTGGCCCAGACCATTGACCCCACTGGTCTAGTCCTTCTACCTTTTCCCCACCCTGCCCTGCGCGTTCATGTCAAGCTATGGGCAGGTCGTCGGGCAGTTCACTCTCCCCTCACCCCCACCGAGGAGATTCCATGCTCAGACCAGGCAGACTGTCCGCCGCGCTCGCGGCGATCTGTACGGCGGTGCTGACCGCCACCCTGCTCGCGGGCTCGGCAGCGGCCGGTGAACCCCGGAGCGCCGACATACCCCAGGCCACGTCCCAGGCCGCCAAGACCCCCACGACGAAGGCCGCCGGGAACAAGGTGGTCGGCTACTTCACCGAATGGGGCATCTACCAGCGCAACTACCACGTCAAGAACGTCGAGACCTCGGGCTCGGCCGCCAAGCTCACCCACATCAACTACGCCTTCGGCAATGTCACCGGCGGCAAGTGCGCCATCGGCGACTCCTACGCCGACTACGACAAGGCGTACGACGCGGCGAGCAGCGTCGACGGCCAGGCCGACACCTGGGACGCGGGCGCCCTGCGCGGCAACTTCAACCAGCTGCGCAAGCTCAAGAAGCTCCACCCCGGCCTGAAGGTGCTGTGGTCCTTCGGCGGCTGGACCTGGTCCTCCGGGTTCGCCGAGGCCGCCAAGAACCCCGCGGCCTTCGCCCAGTCCTGCTACGACCTGGTCGAGGACCCGCGCTGGGCGGATGTCTTCGACGGCATCGACATCGACTGGGAGTACCCCAACGCCTGCGGCCTCTCCTGCGACACCAGCGGTAAGGACGCCTTCAAGAACCTGATGTCGGCCGTGCGCGCCAAGTTCGGTTCGTCCAACCTGGTGACCGCCGCGATCACCGCCGACGCCTCCTCCGGCGGCAAGATCGAGGCCGCCGACTACGCGGGCGCCGCGAGGTACGTCGACTGGTACAACCCGATGACGTACGACTTCTTCGGCGCGTGGGCCGCACAGGGCCCCACCGCCCCGCACTCCCCGCTCAACTCCTACAACGGCATTCCGCAGCAGGGCTTCAACACCGACGCGGCCATCCAGAAACTCAAGGGCCTCGGCATCCCGGCCTCGAAGCTCCTGCTGGGCATCGGCTTCTACGGCCGCGGCTGGAGCGGCGTCACCCAGGACGCCCCCGGTGGCACGGCGACCGGCGCCGCGCCCGGCACCTACGAGGCGGGCATCGAGGACTACAAGGTGCTCAAGGGTTCCTGCCCGGCGACCGGCACGGTCGCGGGCACGGCCTACGCGCGCTGCGGCAACCAGTGGTGGAGCTATGACACCCCCGCCACCATCGCCGGGAAGATGAACTACAAGCAGCAGCAGGGCCTGGGCGGCACCTTCTTCTGGGAGCTCAGCGGCGACACCACGAACGGTGAGCTGATCAAGTCCATCAGCTGACCCCACAGCTACACCCCAGTTGCTAACGCGGGGGGGGGGCGCACCCACCGCGCCCCCCCCCCCCCCGCGCGAGCGCCCGCCCGCCACA
>NZ_JBHYVB010000004.1:2118-5830 GCF_042750115.1 Streptomyces sp. NPDC059455 | reverse complement strand
TCCACGGTGGTGGGGGGAGGGGGCGGGCGGCGCCACCACCGGCACCCCACGCAACACCACCCCCACACCGCCACACCGCGGGGGGGGAGGGGCTGAGCGACCCCCCCCGGAGCCGCCCTCACCCCCCCCCCCCCCCCCGACTCCGACGTGCGCGCCCGCGCACACCAGGCCCATCGGTGTCAAGCGTTCAAGCGGCGCACGAGGGGGCGCGAGGAGCGTATGCGGAGAAGACCCCCCGGTAACGCCGCGTACCCCCTGTGAACGCGCTCTGTCCGGGGCTCGTACCCCAACCCGGCTTGTTCTGGCTATTGCGGGGCATCCGCCCCTCAAGGAAATCTGAGCGCACGGGTGGCCCGCTCCGCTCCGCGCGCGTGAACCAAAGGAACGATCATGAGCTCCGAGCAGTGCCCGAGCTGTGGCGGCCAACTCGCCGTGAACCAGGACGGGTGGAAGATCTGCCACTCCTGCGGCTATGCCTCCCCGCCCGGGGTCGTGCCCGCCCCCTCCCTGCCCGCGCACACCTGACCCGCCGACTCCTCCCGCCGTCCGATCCGTGAAAGCCTGACACTCCGCACCTCCCCGTTCCGCCCCTCCGTACCGCTGAGCGAGGCACCATGGTCAATCCCTGGCTGGCGATGACGTCAGGCACCGACCCCGCTGAGCGCACCCGCGACGTGCGCCGCGCCCATGAGGCGTTTCTGACCGAGGGGGCGGTGAGTCCGGCCGTGCGGCCGGTGGTGGCGGAGTCCTGGCGGCGCTCGGCCGACGCCCGGGTCACCCAGGAGTGCAAGGCGCCGATCGACCTGGCGGACGACGCGCTGGAGACCTATCGCGCGGACCATCCGCTGGCCCGGGTGATGCCGCTGTTCCGGGAGTTGCTGGGCACCATCGCCTACGACGGGGCCCATCTGCTCGCGGTCTGCGACGAACAGGGCCGGCTGCTGTGGGTGGAGGGGCACGCGGGGGTACGGAACCGGGCCGAGGGGATGAACTTCGTGGCCGGGGCGCGCTGGGACGAGCGCCACGCGGGCACCAACGCGCCCGGGACGGCGCTCACCGTCGACCACGCGGTGCAGATCTTCGCCACCGAGCACTTCAACCGCAGTGTGCAGCCGTGGACCTGCGCCGCCGCCCCGCTCCACGATCCGCACACCGGGCGGCTGCTCGGCGCGGTGGACATCACCGGCGGGGACCATCTGGCCGCCCCGCACAGCCTCGCCCTGGTCCAGGCGACCGCCCGCGCCGCCGAGGCCCAGCTGGGCGCCGAGGTGCCGCGGACCCGCGGGCCGCGGATCTCGCTGACGGCGCTGGGGCGGGACGAGGCGCTGCTGGTCGTCGACGGGCGGCGGCTGCGGCTCGGGCGGCGGCACAGCGAGATCTTGGTGCTGCTGGCCGGCCATCCCGAGGGGCTGTCGGGTGACCGGCTGGCGCTCGAGCTGTACGGGCCCCGGGCCGACGACCGCTCCCCGGTCACGCTGCGGGCCGAGCTGTCCCGGCTGCGCCGCCTGGTGGGCCCGCTGCTGGGCTCGCGCCCGTACCGGCTCTGCGCACCCCTGCGCACCGATCTGGCGGACGCCGCCGAGGCGTTGACCTCCGGCGACGCGTACACGGCGGTGCGGGCGTACACCGGGCCGCTGCTGCCGCTGTCGGAGGCGCCGGGGGTGTGCCGGATGCGGCGGGTGCTGGAGGACGGGCTGCGGCGGGCCGTGCTGTCCCACGGCGATCCTGAGCTGCTGCGGCGCTGGGCGCAGACACCGTGGGGCGAGGACGATCTGGAGGTCGCGGAGGCGCTGCTGACCACGCTTCCGGCGAATGCGCCGGGGCGGGCGGCTCCGGCGGCGCGGGTGCGGCGGCTGCGGGAGCTGTACGGGCTGCCGGGCGGCGCCCACCAAGGCGGCCATGAGGGCGAAGCCCTGCGCCACCAAGGCGGCCATGAGCACGGAGCTCTGCGGTAAGGCGGCGGCCACCGGGCCGCAACGTCGGCGCAACGTGGCGGCGCCTAGCCTCCCCGTCGGCTCCGCCCGTGTCGGCGCGGGCGGAGCCTGGACGCTCACACGAACGACGCGTCCGGCAACGGGACCCACCACGCGTACACCAGGGAGGCCGCCCCATGACGCGTTTCGCAAGCCCCGGCTCCGAGGGCTCGGTCGTCACGTATCAGCCGCGCTATGACCACTGGATCGGCGGGGAGTACGTACCGCCGGCCCAGGGCCGCTACTTCGAGAACCCCACCCCCGTCAACGGACAGCCCTTCACCGAGATCGCCCGGGGCACTGCCGAGGACGTCGAGCGGGCCCTGGACGCCGCCCACGCGGCCGCCCCCGCCTGGGGCCGTACGGCGCCCGCCGAGCGCGCCTCGGTGCTACTGAAGATCGCCGATCGGATGGAGCAGAACCTGGAGGCCCTCGCGGTCGCCGAGAGCTGGGAGAACGGCAAGCCGGTACGGGAGACACTGGCCGCCGACATCCCGCTCGCCATCGACCACTTCCGCTACTTCGCGGGGGCGATCCGGGCCCAGGAGGGCAGTCTCTCCGAGATCGACCACGACACGATCGCGTACCACTTCCATGAGCCGCTGGGCGTGGTCGCCCAGATCATCCCGTGGAACTTCCCGATCCTGATGGCCACCTGGAAGCTGGCCCCGGCGCTGGCCGCGGGCAACGCGGTGGTGCTGAAGCCGGCCGAACAGACACCCGCCTCGATCCACGTCTGGATGAACCTGGTGGCCGATCTGCTGCCGCCGGGTGTGGTCAACATCGTCAACGGCTTCGGCGTGGAGGCCGGAAAGCCACTGGCGTCCAACTCCCGGGTGGCCAAGGTCGCCTTCACCGGGGAGACCACCACCGGCCGCCTGATCATGCAGTACGCGAGCGAGAACCTGATCCCGGTCACCCTGGAGCTCGGCGGCAAGAGCCCGAACATCTTCTTCGACGATGTCTCGGCCACCGACGACGACTTCATGGACAAGGCGCTGGAAGGGTTCACCATGTTCGCCCTCAACCAGGGCGAGGTGTGCACCTGTCCCTCGCGCGCCCTGGTCCAGGGCGGCCACTACCAGGCGTTCATGGACGCGGCCGTCGCCCGTACCGAGAAGATCACGCAGGGGCATCCGCTGGACACCGACACCATGATCGGCGCCCAGGCCTCCAACGACCAGCTCGAGAAGATCCTGTCGTACCTGGACATCGGCCGGCAGGAGGGCGCCCGCGTCCTCACCGGCGGCAGCCGCGCCGAACTCGGCGGTGAACTGGAGGGCGGCTACTACGTCGAGCCCACGATCTTCGAGGGCGACAACCGTATGCGGGTCTTCCAGGA
The DNA here is from genome assembly GCF_042750115.1 of Streptomyces sp. NPDC059455. Classification (NCBI taxonomy): domain Bacteria; kingdom Bacillati; phylum Actinomycetota; class Actinomycetes; order Kitasatosporales; family Streptomycetaceae; genus Streptomyces; species Streptomyces sp. NPDC059455. The sequence goes on along the minus strand of NZ_JBHYVB010000004.1, from coordinate 2,515 downwards.
GGAGATCTTCGGGCCGGTGGTCGCGGTGACCCGGTTCGGCGACTTCGACGACGCGATCGGGATCGCCAACGACACGCTCTACGGGCTGGGCGCGGGAGTGTGGACCCGGGACGGCTCGACCGCGTACCGGGCCGGGCGCGCCATCCAGGCGGGCCGGGTGTGGACCAACTGCTACCACGCCTACCCGGCGCACGCCGCCTTCGGCGGCTACAAGCAGTCCGGGATCGGCCGCGAGACCCACAAGATGATGCTGGACCACTACCAGCAGACGAAGAACTTGCTGGTGTCGTACTCCCCGAAGAAGCTCGGCTTCTTCTAGGCAGCGAAAAGGGGGGGGGGGCGCGGCGCGGCGCCGGGCGGCGCCCCGAGGAGGGGGGCAGGGCCCCGCGCCCCCGGT
>NZ_JBHYVB010000004.1:0-2108 GCF_042750115.1 Streptomyces sp. NPDC059455 | reverse complement strand
CAGATGTTTGTGTTTGTCTTCACAGTCTAGTGGCGCGCGCGCGCGCCCCCCGCCGCGTCCCCCCCCCCTGTCGGTGCACGATCTCCCGGCGCCACTTGGTGAACCAGCGGTGCGCCGCGTGCGTGACCAGCCACCCGACACGCTCCAAACCGCCGTCGAGGAAGCGCGGCGGTCCATGGTGCGGCGAGCCCCACCACCGAGTCGGCAGACTCCGGCGACACCGGAGTCTGCCCGCACACTTCGCCTTCGCCGCCGGTCAGGGAGGATTGGCACCATGGCGCGCATGCTGAACTACAACCTCGCCGTCCCCGATGTGGATGACGCCGGTGTCCTGGCCGCCCTGGTGGCTGAGGGCGATGAGCTCGACGCCCTGGTCACAGCCGTGGACGACTGGTCCAGACCGACGCCTGCACCCGGCTGGACGGTCGCCCACCAGATAGCCCATCTCGCGTGGGCGGACGCGAACGCGCTCAGCGCCTTACGCACTCCGGACGCGTTCGGCGGCGAGCTCGGCCGGGCGGAAGCCGAAGGCAGCGGATACGCCGACAAGGCCGCCGCCGCGGGAGCGGCCAAACCGCGGCCGGTACTCCTGGAGGAGTGGCGGGCCGCTCGAGCGGAACTGGCGGCGGCACTGCGCGACACGCCATGGGACCACGCCTTCCCCTGGTACATGTCGAAGGTGACCCCGGCCCTCATGGTGCCCCTTCGTCTGATGGAAACCTGGGCACATGGGCAGGACGTCTTCGATGCGGTGGGCGTGGCGCACCGCCCGACGGATCGACTGCGGCACGTGGCTTCGCTGGGGGTGTTGGGACGGGAGCTGTCCTTCGCCGCCGTCGGACTACCCGGGCCGGCGGACCCCTTCCGCGTCGAACTGACGGCTCCTGACGGACGGACCTGGGTGTGGGGCCCCGAGGCCGCCGCGCAACGGGTACAGGGCAGCGCCATGGACTTCTGCCTGTGTGTCACCCGGCGTCGCCCCTGGTCCGAGACCGACATGACGGCGACCGGCGAGGACGCGCAGAAGTGGCTGGAGGTGGCGCGCGTCTTCCTCTGAGAGCGTGTCGGGTGGCTGGTCCTGCGTGATTCCCGTGTACCGCCAGGTGGGTCGAGAACTTGTCAGGCTCCACCGGCTGACTCCGACCACCACGCCTAACCTCCGCACGGTCCCAGCAGACGACGGCCCCGCCGACTCCCCGGCACTCACCGACCGTCTTCTCACGGACGGCTGGACCGACGTCGAGAGTGCCCGCCGGCTCGACGGATGGTTCGGCCGAAGACGCGGACCGAGCATCTGCGGGGGTCGCCCATGCCCACGCCGAGGCGCAGCGGGAGACCTTCGACCTGCATTTGCCGTTACAGCAAACGGCTTTGCCTATGTTCCCGGGGCGAGCGCACCATCCAAACCATCGACACGACCGGTCGGACCGCGACAGTCGGGCGTGCGCGGAGACGCGCCGCATGACGGCATGCGGCCTTGCGGTGACCATCGACCGGCCGTCGAACCGGTCGAGGTTCCCGGCCGGCGGTAAGTCCTGACGGCGGTCGCGGGGGACCGCCACCTACAGAGGAGAACACTGTGTCCAGCGACTGCTTCGATGGTGACGACGCGTTGACCGGGTACGACAGGTGGCGTCGGAGCCGGTGGGAGGAGATGGCGGGCCCGGACGGGAAGGCGGGCCGCATCGCCTATCGACTGATCACGGAACCGGGTCAGGAAGTCCCCGAGGTTCCGGGGCGGTGGACGTCCACCGGCTTCTCGGGGAGCCTGACGCTGACCGCGGCCCGCGCGGAGGGCGTGTCCGTCGATGGCCAGGCCGTCGACGGCGCGGTGGAACTGACCAGCGCCGGCCGCCTGTCCTTCCCCGGCGGGCGGCGCGGCACCATCGAGGAACTGCGGGGAGCCCATGTCCTGGTCGTGTGGGATCCGGCCGCGCCCACCCTCGTCGGCCTGCGCGGGATCGAGGCGTGGCCGTGGGACCCGGCCTGGACCGCCGAGGCGGAGTACCGGGGGGGGGGGGGGGGGGGCCGCCCGGGCCTTGAACACCCGGACACACCCCCCAAACAGGAGCCCCCCCAAGAAAGAAAAAAAAAAAAAAAAGACCCCC
>NZ_JBHYVB010000003.1:136406-148852 GCF_042750115.1 Streptomyces sp. NPDC059455 | reverse complement strand
GGGGCTGGAAGGCGGGGTTTCGCCCCAGACCCCGCTCCTCAAACTCTCCCAGCTACCGCTGGGAGGTGCCCCCTGGAGGGGCTGGAAGGCGGGGCGAAGCCCCTGCCGCGCGGCGGAGCCGCATATCGATGCCGCGGGAAGGGGGCGCCGGACACCCCGTGGCCTCAGCGAACCCCTCAGCCGTAGCCCGGCTCCGCGTGCATCTCCCAGATCAGCAGCTCGGCCGGGCCCTCGGCGCGCGCCTCCAGCCCCTCCGCGGCGGAGATCCGGGCCGCGTCGCCGGGGGTGAGGGTCTCACCGTCGATCCGCGCCGCGCCGCGCACCGCGTGTGCGTACACCCAGGGCGCGTCCGGCAGCGCGGTGCGCTCACCGTCCACCAGCCGCCGCACATGCAGCACCGCCTCGGTGCGCTCCAGTGCGTACGGGGTGCCGTCGGCGATGCCGCGCACCACCTCGTACGCCGGGTCCGTGGCGGCGCCAGGGCCCGGCATCAGCCACATCTGGACGAAGGTGAGGGGTTCCGCACCCGCGTTGCGCTCGGTGTGACGTACGCCGCTTCCGGCGCTGAGCCGCTGGACGTCGCCGGGGCGCACGACGGTCCGCGCGCCGGTGGAGTCCTCGTGGGTGAGCTCGCCCTCGACGACCCAGGTGACGATCTCCATATCGCGGTGGGGATGTTCGGCGAAGCCCGCACCGGGGGCGAGCCGCTCCTCGTTGCAGGCCACGAGCGAGCCGAACCGCACATTGCCGGGGTCGTAGTACCCAGAGAAGGAAAAGGCGTGGCGCGTCTCGATGCCCGCGCCCTGCCCGCCCGGATACCGTGCACCGGACCGCTGTATCCACATCACCCGGTCCACGGTAGTGCGCCGCTGACCGTCCGCCCCCGCCCCGTCCCTACCCCCGCGTATACCCCCGCGTAGCCTCCCGCCCCCAGCGCTCGCCACCCGATAAGGCAGTCTTGTCCTCGTGCCTGAACCAGCCTCGAACACCCCGCATCCGCACAGTGCCACCCTGCGCCGCCTGGAGAAGTCCTCCGGGAAGCTCGCCGCCAACGCCATCGCGCGCATGGACGAGCAGCTGCCGTGGTACCGGGCGATGCCGCCCGAGAACCGCTCCTGGATCGGGCTGGTGGCGCAGGCGGGCATCGCGGCCTTCACCGAATGGTTTCGCCACCCCGAGGCGCCCCAGGCGATCAGCACCGATGTGTTCGGCACCGCCCCGCGCGAGCTGACCCGGGCGATCACCCTGCGGCAGACCGTGGAGATGGTCCGCACGACCATCGAGGTCATGGAGTCGGCGATCGACGACGTGGCGGCCCCGGGCGATGAGTCGGTGCTGCGCGAGGCGCTGCTGGTGTACGCCCGGGAGATCGCCTTCGCCACCGCCCAGGTGTACGCGCAGGCCGCCGAGGCGCGCGGCGCCTGGGACGCCCGGCTGGAGTCACTGGTGGTCAACGCGGTGCTGTCCGGCGAGGCGGACGAGGGGGCGCTGTCCCGCGCCGCCGCCCTGGGCTGGAACTCTCCCGAACATGTGTGCGTGGTGCTGGGCACCGCCCCCGACGGGGACAGCGAGCTGACCGTCGAGGCGATCCGGCGGGCCGCTCGCCACGCCAAGCTGCAGGTGCTCACCGGGGTGCTGGGCGACCGGCTGGTGGTGGTCGCGGGCGGCTCGGACAATCCGCTCCAGACGGCGAAGGCGCTGATCGGGCCGTATGCCCCGGGGCCGGTGGTGGCCGGTCCGGTGGTCTCCGACCTGCTGGCCGCGACCCGCTCGGCGGGGGCGGCGGCGGCCGGGCTGAAGGCGTGCACCGCCTGGCCGGACGCGCCCCGTCCGGTGATCGCCGACGATCTGCTGCCGGAGCGCGCGATGGCCGGAGATCCGGCTGCCCGTGAGCAGTTGGTGGAGGAGATCTACAGACCGCTGGAGGAAGCCGGTTCGGCGCTGCTCGAGACACTGAGTGTGTACCTCGAACAGGCGAGCAGTCTGGAGGGTGCGGCTCGAATGCTCTTCGTTCACCCGAACACCGTCCGCTACCGGCTACGACGTGTGACGGACGTCACCGGATGGTCACCTTCCGACGTCAGGTCGGCGTTTACTCTACGCATAGCCCTGATCCTGGGACGTCTCGCCGACGCGAACATATTGCCCTGACCGTTTGTTGGACCCCCACAATTCCCCTGTCGGTTCTTCGTCCTTGTCCTCACGGGCGAGCTGGACCGTCCACAAGAGAGAGTGTGAGAGTGCTCGTACTCGTCGCTCCCGGCCAGGGCGCTCAGAAGCCCGGCTTCCTGACCCCATGGCTCGACCTCCCCGGCGTCACCGAACGTCTGACCTGGTGGTCGGCCGTCTCCGGTCTGGACCTCATCCACTACGGCACCAAGGCCGACGAGGAGGAGATCCGCGACACCGCGGTGGCCCAGCCGCTGCTGGTGGCCGCCGGTCTGGTCGCCGCCCACGCGCTGTTCGGCGAGGGCGTCGAGGGCGCGACCGGTCTCGCGGAGCTGCCGAACCGCATCGGCGCGGTCGCGGGCCACAGCGTCGGCGAGATCACCGCGGCCGTGGCCTCCGGTGTGCTCACCGACGAGGCGGCCATGGTGCTCGTCCGCCGCCGCGGACTCGCCATGGCGGAGGCCGCGAGCCGCACCGAGACCGGAATGGCCGCCATACTGGGTGGTGAGCAGGACGATGTCGTCGCCCACCTCGACAAGCACGGACTGACCCCGGCGAACGTCAACGGCGCCGGGCAGATCGTGGCCGCGGGCACCGCCGAGCAGCTGGCGGCGCTGGCCGCGGACAAGCCCGAGGGGGTGCGCCGCGTCGTAGCGCTCAAGGTGGCCGGCGCGTTCCACACCGACCACATGGCCCCGGCGGTCGCCGCCCTCGAGGTCCTGGTCGCGGGCGTCCCGGTGGCCGATCCGCGCACCCGATACGTCTCCAACCGGGACGGCGGGGTCGTGACGACCGGGGCCGGGGTGATCGAGCGGCTGGTCGCCCAGGTATCCAACCCGGTGCGCTGGGATCTGTGCATGGAGACCTTCCAGGAGCTGGGCGTCACCGGGCTGATCGAGGTGGCCCCGGGCGGCACGCTCACCGGCATCGCCAAGCGCGCGCTGCCGGGCGTCACCAATGTGGCGCTGAAGACTCCGGACGATCTCGACACGGCGCGTGCGCTGATCGAGGAGCACGCCGTTCCCGTCGACACACCGGCCGAAGAGGAGCTCCGAGAAGCATGACCGCGAAGATCAAGCCCAGTAAGGGCGCCCCGTACGCGCGCATTCTCGGCGTCGGTGGCTACCGTCCGACCCGGGTGGTGCCGAACGAGGAGATCCTCAAGCACATCGACTCCTCCGACGAGTGGATCCGCTCCCGTTCGGGCATCGCCACCCGGCACTGGGCCGGTCCGGACGAGACGGTCGCCGCCATGTCCGTGGAGGCCGGAGGCAAGGCCATCGCCGACGCCGGTCTGACGCCGGAGCAGATCGGCGCCGTGATCGTCTCCACGGTCTCGCACCTGAAGCAGACCCCGGCGGTCGCCACCGAGATCGCGCATCTGCTGGGCACCGGCAAGCCGGCCGCGTTCGACATCTCGGCGGGCTGTGCGGGCTTCGGCTACGGACTGACCCTCGCCAAGGGCATGATCACCGATGGCACCGCGGAGCATGTGCTGGTCATCGGGGTCGAGCGGCTTTCGGACCTGACCGATCTGGAGGACCGGGCGACGGCCTTCCTGTTCGGCGACGGCGCCGGCGCCGTGGTGGTCGGCCCCTCCAAGGAGCCCGCGATCGGCCCGACCGTCTGGGGCTCGGAGGGCGACAAGTCCGAGACCATCGCCCAGACACTGCCCTGGGACGTCTACCGCGACCAGAACGCCGCCGACGTGCGCTACCCGGCGCTGCGCCAGGAGGGCCAGGCCGTCTTCCGCTGGGCCGTCTACGAGATGGCGAAGGTCGCCCAGCAGGCCCTGGACGAGGCCGGGGTCAGCGCGGACGAGCTCGACGCGTTCATCCCCCACCAGGCCAATCTGCGGATCATCGACTCGATGATCAAAACCCTCAAGCTGCCGGAGCACGTCACGGTCGCCCGTGATGTGGAGACCACCGGCAACACCTCGGCCGCCTCCATCCCGCTCGCCATGGAGCGGCTGTTGGCGACGGGGCAGGCGAAGAGCGGCGACACCGCGCTCGTCATCGGATTCGGAGCGGGTCTCGTCTACGCAGCGACGGTCGTTACCCTTCCTTAGGCTCCATAGTCCATATCCACGCAGCTCCGCAGAAGTCGGACGCTGCGCCACCACCGCAACACACCGAAGAAGGAGCGCCGCAATGGCCGCCACTCAGGAAGAGATCCTCGAAGGTCTCGCCGAGATCGTCAACGAGATCGCCGGTATCCCGACCGAGGACGTCCTGCTGGACAAGTCCTTCACCGACGACCTGGACGTCGACTCGCTGTCCATGGTCGAGGTGGTCGTCGCCGCCGAGGAGCGCTTCGACGTGAAGATCCCGGACGACGACGTCAAGAACCTCAAGACCGTCGGCGACGCCGTCGACTACATCCTCAAGCACCAGGGCTGAGCCCGTATCAAGGCCGGTCGTCGCCGCCCGTGCGGTGGCAGGTCCAGCACCTTCTACACGTGGAGTAGGAATTCCTGTGAACTCGACCAATCGCACCGTGGTCGTCACCGGTGTTGGTGCCACGACGCCGCTGGGTGGCGACGCCCCGTCGACCTGGGAGGCCATGCTGGCCGGCCGGTCCGGCGTCCGCCTCCTGGAGGAGGAATGGGCGGCCGAGTTGCCGGTCCGTATCGCCGCGAAGATCGCGGTGGAGCCGGGCACGATCATTCCGCGTCCGCAGGCCCGCAAGCTCGACCGTTCCGCGCAGTTCGCGCTGGTCGCGGCTCGTGAGGCATGGGCGGACGCGGGCTTCACCGCCAAGGCGGGTGAGGACTCCTCGATCGACCCCGACCGGCTCGGCGCGGTCGTGGCCTCCGGTATCGGCGGGGTCACCACCCTGCTCGACCAGTACGACGTGCTGCGCGAGAAGGGCGTCCGCAAGGTCTCCCCGCACACCGTGCCGATGCTGATGCCCAACAGCCCGGCGGCGAACGTCAGCATCGACCTCAACGCCCGTGCGGGCGCGCACACCCCGGTGAGCGCGTGCGCCTCCGGCGCCGAGGCCATCGGCTACGCCATCGAGATGATCCGCACCGGCCGCGCCGATGTGGTCGTCGCGGGCGGCACCGAGGCGTCCATCCACCCGCTGCCCATGGTCGCCTTCGGCAACATGATGGCGATGTCCAAGAGCAACGACGACCCGCAGGGCGCCTCGCGCCCGTTCGACGTCGACCGCAATGGCTTCGTGATGGGCGAGGGCTCGGGCGCCATCGTCCTGGAGTCGGCGGAGCACGCCGCGGCACGCGGCGCCCGGGTGTACGCGCAGGCCATCGGCCAGGGCATCTCGGCCGACGCCCACCACATCACCCAGCCGGAGCCGTCCGGCAACGGCATCGGGAACGCGCTGCAGAACCTGGTGGAGAACACCGGCATCAGCGGTGCCGAGATCGCGCACGTCAACGCGCACGCGACCTCGACGCCGCAGGGCGACCTGGCGGAGATCAAGGCGCTGCGCAAGGTGTTCGGCGACGACGTGGACCACATGGCGGTCTCCGCCACCAAGTCCATGACGGGCCATCTGCTCGGCGGCGCGGGCGGTGTGGAGACGGTGGCCAGCGTGCTGGCGCTGTACCACCGGCTGGCCCCGCCGACGATCAACATCGGCTCGCTGGACCCGGAGGCGGACGCGGACGTCGTGACCGGCGAGGCGCGGGCGCTCCGGGCCGAGGGCCCGATCGTGGCGCTGAACGACTCGTTCGGCTTCGGCGGCCACAATGTGGTGCTGGCCTTCCGCACGATCTGACCACATCGGTGGTCTGACGCCATCGGTGGTCTGACGCTCTGAATACGCGGGTGCGGCCCGCCTCCGGCTCCGGCCGGGGGCGGGCCGCTTCCGCGTCAGGGGGCTTCGCCGTCGAAGCTGGCGAAGTACGAGGCCACCATGTCCTCGTCGCCGTGGCCCGCCTCGATCGCGCGGCGGAACCGCTCCGCGCCCGCGGCCGCCAGGTCCAGCCGTACTCCGGCCCGCTCCCCGGCCTGCACGATCAGCCGAGCGTCCTTCTCCGCGGTCTTGGTGGCGAAGCTGGGCTCGAGGTCGCCCCGGAGCACCTGGGCCGACTTGACCCGCATATAGCCGTTGTCCAGCGGGCCGCCCTCGACCGCGTCGAGGAAGCCCTGCCAGTCCACGCCCAGCCCCTTGGCGAGGGCGGCCGCCTCGGCGGTGGCGTGGGTGATGTTGAGGACCCAGCTGTTGAGCACCAGCTTGAGCCGGGTGGCGGCGGCGCTCTCCGCGGTGTCGCCGACCCACACCGTACGGCTGCCGATAGCGTCGAAGACTGGCCAGACGACTGGGCGGACGGGGTGCGGCCCGGCGGCCAGCACCAGCAGCTGTCCGCTCTCCGCGGGCTGTTTGGTGCCGAGCACGGGCGAGTCGATGAGGACGAGGTCCTTCTCCCGGGCGAACGCGGCGAGCGACTCCAGCGCCTCCAGACCCGCCGTGGTGGCCTGGGCCCACGCGGTTCCGGGGCGCAGCGCGGGGGCGGCCTGCCGCATCGTCTCGAGGGCGGCGGCACCGTCGTAGAGGATGGTCAGGACGGCATCGGCGCCGTCCACGGCCTCGGCCGGGGTGTCGGTGACGCGTACGCCGTCCTCGCCGAGCGGCTCGGCCTTGGATCGGGTGCGGTTCCACGCACGGACCTCGAGCCCGGAGCGGGCGAGATTACGGGCCATTCCGGAGCCCATGATGCCGGTGCCGAGGACCGCGACGGACGTTGCCGGGTGTTGTTCGGTCATTCCGCCACGCTAAAACCTGAAGCGGGCTCCAAGTCAAAGGGATGGCGGCGCGTCAGGCGCTCAGACGACCTGGTGCAGCCAGCGGACCGGGGCGCCCTCACCCGCGTAGCGGAACGGTTCCAGCTCGTCGTCCCAGGGCTTGCCGAGCAGTTTGGCGATCTCCGCCTCGAGGTCGCTCTCGCCGCGGGCGGAGCGGGCGAGGGCGGCGCGCAGCCGGTCCTCGGGGATCAGGATGTCGCCGTGCATTCCGGTGACGGCGTGGAAGATGCCGAGCTCGGGGGTGGAGCTGTAGCGCTCGCCCTCGGCGGTGGCGCAGGGCTCGGCGGTCACCTCGAAGCGCAGCAGATGCCAGCCGCGGAGCGCGGAGGCCAGTTTGGAGGCCGTGCCGACCTCGCCCTGCCAGGAGAACTCGGCACGCCAGGTGCCGTTCGCCGCCGGCTGCTTGATCCAGTCGAGAGTGACACGCACGCCGAGGACGCCCGCGATGGCCCATTCGACGTGCGGGCACAGCGCGCGCGGAGCGGAGTGCACATACAGAACTCCACGGGTCGTCACCGGTGCCTCCTGTGCGGTTCGAGGTGCGCCTTCCCCAGCGGCCTCGCGCCCGTACCGGTCCCGCCCGGGACATCGGATCACATTCTGCCCTAGTGATCAGCCCCACACCAGTCTCGACGTCACCTTCAGTGAAATTTATCGTGCAGAATTCTCTAGAAAGTGGACAGGATGTGACGGGGCGTAATGTGCTGGTACCGCATAGCGCGTCAGGTCGCCGGGACGACGCTCATCTGGCGCAAGAAAAACGTACCGTGCAAGCCAGCCGGAGGAGTGACGTACCGTCGGTCCGGATAGATATCACCCAACAGCCGGAGGGGGAACAGCCATGCGGGTCAGCGCGACACGCCGGAAGCGATCGGCGGCCGCTTCCTCGACCACGCGTACGACCGTGCGCCCGTCCCTGCGCACCGCTGGACGCACGGGCGTGGTGCTGTTCACCACCGCCGCCGTGCTGAGCTCGGCGGGCTGTTTCGGCAGCTCGGACGACCCCTCCCGGCACGGGCCGACCCGCGCGGGGAAGACGCCCGGCGCCAAGCGGTCCATCGTCTGGAACACCCGGCCGACCTCGATCGCCTCCGTGGGCGACTCCATCACCCGCGGCTTCGACGCCTGTTCGGTGCTCTCCGACTGCCCCGAGGTGTCGTGGTCCACCGGCACCGATGTGCAGAGCCTCGCCCAGCGGCTGCTGCCCTCCGCCACCGCCGACGCGGGGACCCACGCCTGGAACTTCGCCAAGACCGGCGCGGTCGTGGCCGACCTCCCCGGCCAGATCGAGGCGGCCGCCGCCCGCAAGCCGAAGCTGATCACCGTGATGATCGGCGCCAATGACGCGTGCCGGGACTCGGTGGACGACATGACCTCCCCCGAGCAGTTCCGCACCACCTTCACCTCGGCGCTCACCCGGCTGCGCCGCGATCTGCCGAAGACGCAGGTGTACGTGGCCAGCGTGCCGGATCTGAAGCGGCTGTGGTCGGAAGGGCGGAAGAACGTCTTCGGCCGGCAGATCTGGAAGCTGGGCATCTGCCCGTCGATGCTGAAGGACTCCGAGGACCTGGACGCGGCCTCCAACGACCGCCGACAGCGGGTGTCGGACCGGGTGACCGAGTACAACAAGGTCCTGAAGGACGTGTGCGGGCGAGATGTGCTGTGCCGGTACGACCCGGCGGTGCACGAATACCGCTTCACCACGCATGAGCTGAGCAAGTGGGACTGGTTCCACCCCAGCAAGGCGGGCCAGGCGCAACTGGCCGACATGGCCTACCGCCGCATCACCGCTTCCGCCCCCTGACCCCGGACCGCGGCCCGGCTCCCGGCCAAGGGCCGGGAACCGGGCGCGGGACGCGGGGCCCTCTCCCTTTATGCGGCTCCGCCGCCCGGCAGGGGCTGCGCCCCTGGCCCTCGGAGTCTGGGGCACAGCCCCGACCCTCCGGAGTCTGGAGCACAGCCCCGGCCCCCCGGAGTCTGGAGCACAGCCCCGGCCCCCCGGAGTCTGGAGCACAGCCCCGACCCTCCGGAGTCTGGAGCGCAGCCCCGGCGCTCCGGGGTCTGGGGCAGAGCCCCAGGTTCGGGAAGGGGCGGGGAGGGGAACAGCCTGCCGCAGGCGTCGCGCGAGCAGCCTCGCCGCGCGCCGGACGGCGTAGCTCAGGCTGTCGGCCGCACGGGCACGGGGGCCGACAGGCGACGGTCGGCGACGCTGCGGCCCACCTCCGCCGCGTAGGTGCCCGGGATCAGGCGCCAGGCGCCCTTTGCCGCGTCCCAGATCTCCGCTGCCCGGCGGGGCACGGGGATGGTCGCCTCGGCCGTCTCCCCCGGGGCGGCGGTGAGCGAGGCGAAGCCCGCCAGGCGCCGGACCGGGCGGTCCTCGGCGTCACCCCGGGTGTCGGTCTCAGCCTCGTCCTCGGGCACGGCGAGATAGAGCTGCACGACCTCGCGCCCCGCCCGGGGCCCGGTGTTGCGGACCCGCACGGTCACCGTGCCCAGCGCCTCGCCGTCGCCCTCCGCGGGGGTGAAGTCCATCGCCTCGTACGCCCAGTCCGTGTAGCCGAGGCCATGCCCGAACCAGTACGCCGGAGTGGTCCCCTCCCGCCGCTCCCACGCGCGGTACCCGATGAACACACCCTCGTCGTAGACCAGTCGGCCCTCGGTCGGCGTGACCGCGCTGACCGGGGCGTCCTCGAGCCGCTGGGGCCAGGTCGTGGGCAGGCGGCCGCCGGGCTCCTCCGCGCCCAGCAGGACGTCGGCGAGCGCGGCACCCGCCTCTTGGCCCGGGAACCAGCTCAGCAGCACCGCGGCGACCTCGTCCCGCCAGGCCATCTCGACCGGTGAGCCCGCGTTGACCACCACCACGGTGGGGGTGCCGGTGGCGGCGACCCGGCGCACCAGCTCGTCCTGACGGCCCGGCAGCCGCAGATGCCCGCGGTCGAACCCCTCACTCTCGACCCGCTCGGTGGTGGCGACCACCACCACGGCGGCCTCGGCCGCCGAGGCCACGGCGACGGCCTCCTGGATCAGCTCCTCGGCATCCCGCTCGGGGGCCCGGTGCAGCAGGCTGAAGCAGACGGCGTCGAGCAGGGCGTCCTCGGGGCGGGCCACCGCGCAGAGGAGGCTGACCTCCACCGGTTCGCCCGCCGTGAGCTCCACCTGGCCCCGGGGCACGGGCGAGCCCATGAACGCCTCGAAGGGGTCTCCGACGTCCGCCGGGTGCTCTTCCCCCTCGAAGAGCACCTTGCCGTCCACGGCCAGCCGGAGGCCGCCCAGCCCTCTGGTGCCGAAGGAGTGGGCGCCGCTCTCGCGCGGGGTGAAGGTGCCGACGGTCTCGACGGTGTGCAGCTCCTCGAAGCTCACCCCGTCGGGGAAGTCGCTGATCCACTGCACCTGCCCACCGGCCAGCCGGGACTCGCCGAGCACCCGCCCGTCGGCGGCCCGGACCACGGCGCGCAGCGCGAACCCCTGGGCGGCGGGGGCGAGTTCATCGGTGGGGTCGGCGCCCACCGCGTAGCCGAGCTCGACGCCCGGCGGGAGGGCGGCCCGCAGCCCGTCGAGCGGTGAGATCACATGGTCGGGGAAGACCACCGCCGAGCCGCCGCCCAGCACCCGGGCATCGCGTGCCGCTGCGCCGATCAGGGCCAGCGACCGCACTCCGCCGGGGGCGCCGGGGTCGAGGGGCAGCACCGCTTCCCGGCCGCCCGCGCCCTCGTTCCGCAGCAGCACGAAGGACCGCCGGGCGATCTCGCGGGCCAGCGCGTCCCCGTCGATCGGGCCGGGCCGGTCGGCGGGGGCGACGGCCGGGGCCGCGCCGTCCAGGACGCCGACCCGGGCGGCCAGGGTGAGCAGCCGCCGCACCGCGTCGTCCAGCTCCGCCTCGCTCACCCGGCCGTCGCGCACCGCGGCGGCCAGCGCCTCGCCGTAGACGGTCCGCGGGCCGGGCATCGCGACATCGAGCCCGCCCTTGAGCCCCCGCACGGTGTCACGGGCCGCCATCCAGTCGGAGACGATGAAGCCGTCGAAGCCCCATTCACCGCGCAGCACCCCCTGCTGAAGCTCGCGGTGCTCGGTCATGGTCGAGCCGTTGACCCCGTTGTAGGCGGCCATGACGCCCCAGGGGCGGGCGTTTTCGACGATGGCTTCGAAGGGCGCGAGATACAGCTCGCGCAGCGCCCGCGCACCGATCGCGTTGTCGACGGTGAAGCGGTCGGTCTCGGCGTCGTTGGCCACGAAGTGCTTGACGGTGGTGCCCACTCCGCCGTCCTGCACACCCGTCACATAGCCGGTGCCGATCTCGCCGGTGAGATACGGATCCTCGCTGTACGCCTCGAAGTGGCGGCCGCCCAGCGGGGAGCGGTGCAGATTGACCGTCGGCGCCAGCAGCACATGGACACCCTTGCGCCGCGCTTCCTGCGCGAGCAGCCGCCCCGCGCGCCGGGCGAGCCCCGGGTCCCAGGTCGCGGCGAGCGCGGTGGGGCTGGGCAGGGCGATGGAGGGGTCGTCGGCGGTCCAGTGGACGCCACGGACGCCGATCGGGCCGTCCGACATCACCAGGGAGCGCAGCCCGATCGCCGGAACGGCGGGCAGGCTCCACATGTCCTGCCCGGACAGCAGCCGCGCCTTGGTGTCCAGATCCAACAGGCCGAGGGCCTTCTCCACGGCCTCCACGGCCTCGGCCGTGCCCCCCTCGTTGCCCTCGCCGCATTCGCCGCCCTCGCCGATCGCGTCCGCCATCGCTCGCCCCTCCCGGTGCGGGTCCCGTCCGGTCCTCGTCCGGGGCCATCGTGGACCCGAGAACCTGTCGCCAGGTAGGTACCGTTATCGATTCGTTATCAAACATGCTCTACGGTACGAGCATGGAGAGGGCGACCGAGCGCGGTACCAGACGTGGTGAGGAACGACGGGCGGAGATCGTCCGCCGCGCGCTCGAAGTGATCGCCGAGCGCGGCTACCGGGGCGCGACCCTCGGCGCGGTCGCCGAGCGGGTGGGCCTCACCCAACAGGGGCTGCTCCACTACTTCCCCACCAAGGACTCGCTCCTCATCGCCGTGCTCGAGGAGCGCGACCAGTGGGACACCGGCTCCGCGCGGCGCGACGGAGGGCACGTATGGCCGCTGGACCTGCTCGCCTCGCTGGTGGACTACAACGCGATGCGCCCCGGCATCGTCCAGACCTTCTCCGCGCTCCTCGGCGAGAGCGTCACCGACGACCATCCCGCGCGCGGCTTCTTCACCCAGCGCTATGACAAGGTGCGCGCCGACATGGCGGCCATCCTGCGCGGCGAGTTCGGCGACCGGCTCCCCGGCGGACTCACCCCGGAGGCCGCCGCGCCGCTGCTGGTGGCGGTGATGGACGGGCTCCAGTTCCAGTGGCTGCACGACCGGGACGCGGTGGACATGCCCGCCCTCTTCCGGGCCTTCGGGTACCGGGGGGGGGCGGGCGTCGCAGCGGGCGCGGGGGGTGGGGCGGGGGGGGGGGGCCGCGCCGGTCGGGTGGGGAGTGGTG
>NZ_JBHYVB010000003.1:125049-136396 GCF_042750115.1 Streptomyces sp. NPDC059455 | reverse complement strand
GTGTCGCTCGCTGCTCTGCACCCGCGCGCGCCCCGGCGGGGGCGCCGCCCCCCGCCGCCCCCGACCGCGCCCAACCCTCCCCGCGTCGCCCGCGGCCCCCCCCCGCGGCCGAGGGGTGACGGCCGTGCGGGCGAGCCGTCTCGTGACGGTGGCTCAGTGGTCGCCGCCCACCAGCCTGACCGCCCGATCGACCCCGGCCGCGTTCCTCGGCACCGGTACGAAGGAGCCACCGGCGTCGAACTTCAACAGCGTCACCTCGGCGTCCGCCGGGCCCGGTTCGTACCGCCCCACGTCCACCGCGTCGATCAGCCAGCGGTGCCGCTGTCCGTCACAGATCGCGTCATAGCCGCCGAGGCCGTGGCGCTCCCGGCCCTGGGTGAGGGTGACGAGCACGCTCGCCCGCGTGTACTCCACCCCTTCCCGGACGCATCGGTAGCTGCCGTACAGCGTGACGGACCCGTCCGGGGTGACGTCCCCGGTGCGGTCGATGGTCAGGTCGTCGGACCAGGGCAGGGGCAGACGCGACCGGCCGGGCCAGTCGTGTCCGGCGGGCGCGGCGTGGGCGGCCGGCGCCGCCATGAGAAGAACGGTAAGGGCGCCGAGGGCGCGGCGACGGTTGCGCATGGACGTACATACCTCCAGGGGCGGGAGTTCAGTTGCCCGTACAGCTACCGGGCGGCCGAACCCGTCCGGGGGAACGTCACCCCCGTGCGGCGTGTCCGGCACCGCCCAACGGGTGGCCGCCGGGCGCCCGGTTGACCCCACGGCCTCGCGACCGGACACCCCCCGTGACGCCCTTACGGTGCTCGCCCGCGTCCTTACGGTGCTCGCCCGCGTCCTTACGGGTGCTCACCCCTCCCGGGCCGCCCCCTCGACCGGCCCCTCGGCCGTCCCCTCCGACGGGGCCGCTCGAGGCCGACGTGCCCCGGGGCCGCCCCGCAGCCCCGGGGCCAGGGCCAGGGTGACGGCCACGGAGACCGCCGCCAGCGTGGCCATCGCCGCCGCCGGTGAGGTGGGCTGGGCCAGCGCGCCCGCGAGGGCGGCGGACACGCCCTGCATGGCGAGCATGCCGGAGGAGTGCAGCCCCAGGGCCTGGCCGCTCATCTCGTCCGGAGTCAGGGCCATCAGCCGCTGCTGGAGCGCCAGCGTGGCCGAGAAGCCGATCGAGGCGAGGGCGACGGCGGCCAGTGCGAGCGGCAGCGGCGGACGCAGCGCGAAGACCAGATACGGCGCGGCGAGCAGCAGCCGCAGGGGCGCCGCGAGCCGCTCCCGCCGGTGCGGCGGCAGCAGCCGTCCGGTGAGGAGGTCCCCCATCAGCATGCCGAGGGAGCCGACGGCGAAGAGCAGCCCGGCGTGCCGGGGGGCGTAGGGCACGAAGAGGGACTCACAGCCGACGATCAGCCCGTTGGGCACCCAGAGCGCGTAATAGACGTGCCGTCGGGGCGCCGAGGACCACAGCCGGGCGTTCACACGCCAGGTCTCGGCGACCGAGGGCCGTCCGCCGGCCCGCGCCGGACGCCCGCTCAGGCCGACCCGGGCGGTGGCCCCGGCCAGCGCATACAGCCCGGCGGCGATGAGCAGGGTGCCGCGCGCCGAGAGGGCGGTCACCAGGAGGCCACCGGCCGCGTATCCGCCGATCTGCATGGTGCCGCCCGACATGTTGAGCACCGAACGGCCCAGCAGATAGCCGTCCTTGGGCAGGATCTCGGTGAGCAGTCCATAGCGGACGGCCCCGCCGAGGGAGGCCGCCGCGCCCAGCCCGAACACGATGGCGAGGACGGCCGCCACGGGCAGCCCGGGGAGGGCCAACGCGGCGGTCCCCAGGGCGAAGAGCGCCGACAGCCCGGACAGCGCGGCGCGCGGCGGCAGCCGGTCGGCCGCCGACAGCAGCGCCAGCGCGCCCGCCACCTGGGCGAGCGAGGGGCCGAACATGCTGAGCGCGGAGAGCAGCGGTGAGCCGGTCGCCGCGTAGACCAGGGTGCCGAGGGCGAGGCCGCTCGCCGTCGAGGCGGCCACCTGGGTGGCGGAGACCAGGAACAGCGGGGTGAACTCCGGGACCCGGAACACTTCTCGATAAGTGCGCATGGCCTTCAGGCTCGGGAGTCGCCGCGCGGCGGCGTTAATGTTTCGCGCGGACGCGAAACGATGCGGAACGACACGGAACGACGCGCGACCACGGGGTGGCGGCGGGGGTGGCCGGATGGGGCTGTGGCTGGTGGACGCGGACACGCTCGCGGGCGGCCGGTTCGTCCGCTCCGCCCTGGCCGAGACCACCGCCGCTCTGATCACCCTGGAGCGGGCGAGCGCCGCGCACCCGGGCGAGCGGGCCTGGCTCGACGCCCATCTGCCCGCCTACCGGGCGCGGTTGGCCGACGACCCGGTGACCGCGCTGCTCGTACGGGCCGCGCTGGGCCGGACCTGGCTCGCGGACTTCCTCACCCAGGCGCCGCCCAGCGAGGGCGAGCCGTCCTTCGAGGAGGAGCTGGCCCGGATCCGTACGACGGCCCCCGCCGCCGCCCGCTCCGACCTCACGGTCTCCCTGGGCCGCGCCCCGCTCCCGGCCGCGCTGCGCCGCGACGATCTGCCGGGGCTCCTCGCGGAGCTGCTGGAGTGGGTGTGGACGGAAGCCGTACGGCCCACTTGGCCGCGCCGCCGCCGGATCATCGAGGCCGACGTGGTGGCGCGCACCGGGCAGGTGAGCCAGGGCGGCTGGGCGGCCGTCCTGGACGGCATGCGGCCGGGGATGCGCTGGCTGGGCGGCAGCCGGTTGCAGATCAACGCCCACGACAACCCGCCGCGCGCGGTCCACGGCGCCCAGCTGCTCTTCGTCCCCGTCACGCCCGTCACCGGCTGGGTCTCCTGGGACGCGCCGCACCGCTACGCCGTGGTCTACCCGTGCGCCGGTGTCCTCGCCGGGTCCGACCCGCGACCGGCCGCCGACCCCCTCGCCCGCCTCCTCGGCCCGGCCCGCGCGAGCGTCCTGTACCTCCTCGACACCCCGAAGAGCACCACCCATCTGGTGGCCCTCACCGGCCAGACCCTGGGCTCGATCGGCCGCCATCTGCGTGTCCTGCGCGAGGCCCATCTGGTCCGCAGGCGCCGGGCGGGGCGTTCGGTTCTGTACGACCGGACAACGGCGGGCGAGGTCCTGGTGAAGGCGCAGCGTGGCGGCGGGTAGTGCGGGCGCCGCAACGAACATCCCGATAGGTATGTCGTCCAGTGCGATGATCGGTCATGATGGTTCTTGATCGGTCATGATGAGTTGTCACGTTCGAACGTCATTCGCCGCACAACCATTGACACCCCTGACGGGCGCTTACTACCGTCACGTCAACATTTCGAACGAGTGACGAAATATCGAACATCGCGAAGGGTCGATTGCTGTGCGCATCACCGGTATCAGTACGCATGTCGTCGGCACCCCCTGGCGCAATCTCACCTATGTGCAGGTCCATACGGACGAGGGGATCACCGGCGTCGGCGAGACCCGCATGCTCGGGCGGACCGATGCGCTGCTGGGCTATCTGCGTGAGGCCGAGACCAATCACCTCGCAGGGTCGGACCCGTTCGCGGTGGAGGACCTGGTCCGGCGGATGAAGTACGGCGACTACGGCCGGGCGGGCGAGATCGTGATGTCCGGCATCGCCTGTGTGGAGATGGCCTGCTGGGACATCAAGGGCAAGGCGCTCGGGGTGCCCGTCTGGCAGCTGCTCGGCGGAAAGGTGACGGACCGGGTCAAGGCGTACGCCAACGGCTGGTACACCGTGGAGCGCACGCCCGAGGCGTTCCACAAGGCGGCCTCCACGGTGGTCGAGCGCGGCTACCGGGCGCTGAAGCTGGATCCCTTCGGCACCGGCCACTTCGAGCTGGACCACGCCGAGACCCTGCACTCGCTCTCCCTCGTGGAGGCCGTACGGGACGCGATCGGCCCGGAGACCGAGCTGCTGGTGGAGATGCACGGGCGGTTCAGCCCGGCGACCGCCGTAAGGATCGCGGGCGAGCTGGAGCGCTTCCACCCGTCGTGGCTGGAGGAGCCGGTGCCGCCGGAGAACCTCAAGGCGCTCGCGAAGGTCGCGGAGAAGACGCGGCTGCCGATCGCCACGGGCGAGCGCATCCACGACCGGATCGAGTTCCGCGAGCTGTTCGAGTCGCAGGCCGCCGACATCATCCAGCCCGACGTCGGCCACATCGGCGGCATCGGCGAGACCCGCAAGCTGGCCGCCACCGCCGAGACCCACTATGTGCTGATCGCCCCGCACAACGTGGGCGGCTCGGTGCTGACCGCCGCGTCGCTGCAGGTCGCCGGCTGCACCCCGAACTTCAAGATCCTGGAGCACTTCAACGACTTCGCCGACGCGGAGATCAAGAAGGTGGTCAAGGGCGCCCCGCAGGTCGTGGACGGCTACTTCCAGCTCTCCCACGAGCCCGGTCTCGGCGTGGAGCTGGACACCGACGCGGCGGCCGAGTTCCCCCAGCAGCAGGCCCACTTCGACCTGTGGGCCGAGGGCTGGGAGAAGCGGGACCCGAAGGGCGGACGGCAGTGACCGCGCTCGTCCTCGACGCCCCCGGCGCGTTCCGTCTCGTCGAGACCGGCACCGCCGCCGAAGCGGCCCCGCCCGGCCCCGGTGACGCGCGGGTGCGGGTGCACGCCTCCGGGATCTGCGGCAGCGACCGCGAGCTGTACCAGGGCAACCGGCCCGAGGGGTACGTCCGCTACCCCGTCACCCCCGGCCATGAGTGGTCCGGGACGGTCGAGGCGGTCGGCGCGGGCGTCCCGGAGGCACTCGTCGGCCGTAAGGTCGTCGGCGAGGGGTTCCGCAGCTGCCAGGTGTGCGACCGCTGTCACGCCGGGGACACCACCTTGTGCACGGCCGGGTACGAGGAGACCGGCTTCACCCAGCCCGGGGCGATGGCCGACACCCTGGCCCTGCCCGCCCGGCTGCTGCACCCGCTGTCCGACGACGCCGACCTGGGCGCGGCCGCGCTGCTGGAGCCCGCCGCGTGCATCGCCGCCGCCGCGCTCAAGGCCCGGGCCCAGCCCGGTGAGCGGGTCGCGGTGGTCGGCACCGGCACGCTCGGCATGATCGCGGTGCAGTTCCTCGCCGCCGTCTCCCCCGCGCGGCTGCTGGTGGTGGGCACCCGCCCGGACCGGGAGCGGCTGTCGCTGTCCTTCGGCGGCACCGAGTTCCGCACCCGGGACCAGCTGTCCGACCAGCTCTCGGGCTATGACGTGGTGATCGAGACCGCCGGATCGGCCTCCGCCGCCCGTAGCTCCGCCTCCCTGCTGCGCCGGGGCGGCCGGCTGGTGCTCACCGGCATCCCGGCGGCGGGCGCGGAGGGTCTGGACCCCACCGATCTGGTGGTCCGCCAGATCGAGGTGCAGACCGTCTTCGGGGCCCCGCCCGCCGCCTGGGCGCACGCCGTACGGGTCTTCGACGCGGGGCTGCTGAGCCTGCGGCCGCTGGTCACCCATGAGCTGCCGCTGACCGACTTCGCCTCGGCGATCGAGCTGGTCGGCAGCGGCGATCCGGCCGTCGGCAAGGTGCTGCTGCGTCCGCAGGGCCTCGACTAGCGCATATGTGAGACCTCCCTGTGCCAAACCTCGCCGCGTCAAGCCTCCCGCCCCCGACTCCAGTCGTCCCCCCAGCCTTTCGGACCCGACTCCAGTCATCACACCAGTCCTCCCGACCGTCTCTAGTCATCACCCCAGCCCCACCCGGACAACGATGTCCTGGGCAGCACCAGCCGGACGCCGAACCACCGGCCATCACTCCACAGGGAGCACCGTGACCGCCGCCTCACCCGCCTCTTCCGGCCCCCGCCGCCCCGCCGACGCGGCCCTCGCCTCGCTCGGCCACGCCGCGCCCGCCCCCGACCCCGCCGACGCCTCCGCGCACGCCTTCCCCGACGGCGGCACCTGGCGCACCGAGGTCCCCTCCGTCGAGGGCCCGGAGGCGCTGGCCACCGTGTTCAAGGAGGCCGGGCGGCTGGATGTGCCGATCCACCGGATCAGCCAGGGCAGCGGCGTCTGGATGCTCACCGATGCCGAGATCACCGAGATGGTGGAGTGCTGCGCCGAGCGGAACGCCGAGCTGTGCCTGTTCACCGGCCCCCGCGGCACCTGGGACATCGGCGCCGCCACCCGCTCCGACTCCGGCGGCGGGGGCTTGCGCGCCCGTGGCCATGACGCGGTTGCCGGTTGTGTGGAGGACGCGCTGCGCGCGGTCTCGCTGGGCGTGAAGTGCCTGCTGGTGGCCGACGAGGGGGTGCTGTGGCTGCTGAACCGGCTGCGGGCGCGCGGCGACCTGCCCGCGGACACCACCTTCAAGCTGTCCGCGCTGGTCGGCCCGGTCAACCCGGCCTCGTTCGCGGTGTACGAGCAGCTCGGGGCCGACTCCATCAACATCCCCTCGGACCTGACGCTGGAGCACCTCACCGAGATCCGCCGGGTCTCCCGCGCCCCGATGGACTTCTATGTCGAGGCCCCGGACGACCTCGGCGGCTATGTGCGGCTCTATGACACGGCGGAGCTGATCCGGCGCGGTGCCCCCATCTATCTGAAGTTCGGGCTCAGCAAATCCCCGGGGATCTACCCGTACGGCGCCCAGCTGCGCGACGTGGCGCTGGGCAGCGCCCGTGAGCGAGTGCGCCGCGGGCGGCTCGTGCTCGACCTGCTCACCCGGCTGGGCGCGGACGGCGGGATGTCCCCGCTCGGCTCCCGGCTGCCGGGTCCGCTGCGGCGTTTCACCGCCGACGCGGACCTCCCCAGTTCCTGAAGCAACGACGCCCCAGGGAAGGACCCCAACACCATGCGCACGGTAAGAGGAGCACGAGCCGCGGCGATAGGCGCCGGCCTCCTCGCGCTCTCGCTGACCGCCACGGCCTGTGGCCAGGAGGCGGTCGGCGGCAGCCGGTACAA
The DNA here is from genome assembly GCF_042750115.1 of Streptomyces sp. NPDC059455. Taxonomy (NCBI): domain Bacteria; kingdom Bacillati; phylum Actinomycetota; class Actinomycetes; order Kitasatosporales; family Streptomycetaceae; genus Streptomyces; species Streptomyces sp. NPDC059455. Next base: position 129,477 of record NZ_JBHYVB010000003.1, on the reverse strand, counting down.
GAGCGAGGAAAAGGGAGGCACGATCGGCATCGCGATGCCGACGAAGTCCTCCGAGCGGTGGATCGCCGACGGCCGGAACATGGCCAAGCAGTTCCAGGCCGCGGGCTACAAGACGGACCTCCAGTACGGCGAGGACGACGTCCGCACCCAGGTGTCCCAGATCGAGAACATGATCACCAAGGGCCATCGGCTGCTGGTGATCGCGCCGATCAACGGCGGGGCCCTCTCCGACGTCCTGAAGCAGGCCCATGAGGCCAACATCCCGGTGATCTCCTACGACCGGCTGCTCCTGGGCACCAAGAACGTCGACTACTACGCGACCTTCGACAACGAGAAGGTCGGCAGGCTCCAGGGCCAGTACATCGCCGACAAGCTGGGGCTCTCCAAGGGCCGCAAGGGCCCGTTCTCCATCGAGCTGTTCGCCGGGTCCTCGGACGACAACAACACCAAGTACTTCTTCAACGGCGCCATGAAGGTGCTCAAGCCGTACATGGACAAGGGCGAGCTGGTCGTCCGCTCCAAGCAGACCAGTCTCAACCAGCTCTACACCGAGAAGTGGAGCGGCAGCGCCGCCCAGGACCGCATGGAGGACCTGCTCAACAAGGCGTACAGCAGTCGCGATGTCGACGCCGTGCTGTCGCCGTACGACGGCATGTCCATCGGCATCCTCTCGGCGCTCAAGGGGGTCGGCTACGGCACCAAGTCCAAGCCGTACCCGGTGGTGACGGGTCAGGACGCCGAGCTCGCCTCCGTGAAGTCCATTTTGCGGGGCCAGCAGATGCAGACCATCTACAAGGACACCCGCAAGCTGGCGAAGGCCACCGTGGCGATGGCGAAGGCGGAGCTGACCGGCGGAAAGCCCCCGGTCAACGACACCAAGTCGTACGACAACGGTGAAAAGGTCGTGCCGACCTTCCTGCTCAACCCGGTCAGCGTCGACAAGTCCAACACGCAGGTGCTGGTCGATCAGGGTTACTACACCGCGTCGCAGCTGAAGTAGGGCGGTACCGGGCTATGAGCACCATTCTCGAATTGCGTTCCATCACCAAGACGTTCCCCGGTGTCAAGGCGCTCTCCGATGTCAATCTCCGTGTCCGCCAAGGCGAGATCCACGCCCTCTGCGGGGAGAACGGCGCGGGAAAGTCCACCCTCATGAAGGTGGTCAGCGGGGTCCATCCGCACGGCAGCTACGAGGGCGAGATCCTCTTCGACGGCGAGTCGAGCGCCTTCAAGGACATCCGCGCGAGCGAGCAGCGCGGCATCGTCATCATCCATCAGGAACTGGCGCTGATCCCCTATCTGTCCATCGCCGAGAACATCTTCCTCGGCAATGAGCACTCCCGGCGCGGCCTGATCAGCTGGAACGAAACCCTCAGACACGCCACCGCACTGCTCAAGCGGGTCGGTCTGACGGATTCTCCGCAGACCCGCGTCACCGATATCGGCGTGGGAAAACAGCAGCTGGTGGAAATCGCCAAGGCGCTCTCCAAGGAAGTGAAGCTGCTCATCCTGGACGAGCCGACCGCGGCGCTCAACGACGAGGACAGCGGAAAGCTCCTCGATCTGCTGCTGGAATTCAAGGCGCAGGGCATTTCCTGCATCCTGATCTCCCACAAGCTCAATGAGATCCGCCGGGTCGCCGACTCCGTCACCATCCTGCGCGACGGCCAGACCATCGAAACCCTGACCGTTCGGGAGACCCCCGAGGCCGACCCCGAGATCTCCGAGGACCGCATCATCCGCGGCATGGTCGGCCGCGACCTCGACCACCGCTTCCCCGACCGCACCCCGTACGAGGGCGAGGACGCCTCCGAGGTGGCCCTGGCCGTCGAGGACTGGACCGTCCACCACCCCATCGACCAGCAGCGCAAGGTCGTGGACGGGGTGTCGCTGAACGTACGGCGCGGGGAGATCGTCGGCATCGCCGGGCTCATGGGCGCCGGCCGCACCGAGCTCGCCATGAGCGTCTTCGGGCGGGCGTACGGGCGGTACGCGGGCGGCCGGGTGTTCCGGGACGGCGAGGAGGTCCGCACCCGCACCGTGCCGGAGGCGATCGACCACGGCATCGCGTACGTCACCGAGGACCGCAAGCACTACGGGCTCAACCTCGAGGACACCATCAGCCGCAATGTCTCGCTCTCCTCGCTGACCAAGGTGGCGCGCCGCGGCGTGGTCAACGAGCACGAGGAGTCACGGGTCGCCGAGCGGTTCCGCACCACCATGAACATCAAGGCGCCCACGGTGTTCGAGCCGGTCGGCCGGCTCAGCGGCGGCAACCAGCAGAAGGTCGTCCTCAGCAAGTGGATCTTCGCGGGCCCCGAAGTGCTCATCCTCGACGAGCCCACCCGTGGCATCGACGTCGGGGCCAAGTACGAGATCTACACGGTCATCAACGATCTGGCGGCCCAGGGCAAGGCCGTCATCTTCATCTCCTCCGAGCTGGGCGAGCTGCTGGGGATGTGCGACCGGATCTACACGATGGCGGCCGGGCGGCTGACCGGGGAGGTTCCCCGGGCCGAGGCGACGCAGGAAGTTCTGATGCGCCACATGACGAGGGACAGAGGAGACGAAGGATGAGCACGGCCACCCAGAAGACCGAGAGCCCGGCCCCACCGCCGGCCGAGGGCTCGCCCAGCGTCGGGACGCTGCTGCTGCAGGGCCTGCGGTCCAATATGCGGCAGTACGGAATGCTGGTCGCGCTCGCCCTGATCATCGTCATCTTCCAGATCTGGTCGGACGACATCCTGCTGCGGCCGCTGAACGTCACCAACCTGGTGCAGCAGAACGGCTATATCCTCATCCTCGCGATCGGCATGATGATCGTGATCATCGCGGGGCATATCGATCTGTCGGTCGGCTCACTGGTCGCCTTCATCGGCGCGGCCGCCGGCGTCATGATGATCAAACACGATCTGCCGTGGGGCCTCGCGGTCGTCCTCTGTCTGCTGCTCGGCGCGGTGGCCGGGGCCTGGCAGGGCTTCTGGATCGCCTACATAGGCATTCCGTCCTTCATCGTCACCCTGGCCGGAATGCTGGCCTTCCGCGGCGGCACCCAGATCCTGCTGGACGGTCAGTCCCTGTCGCCGTTCCCCGACGGCTTCGAGAAGATGAGCACCGGCTTCATCCCGGAGATGGGCCCGTACACGGAGTACCACAACCCCACGATGGTGATCGGCCTCGTGGTCTGCGCCGCCGCCGTCTGGCAGGAGTGGCGCGCCCGGCAGCAGCGGGCGGCCTATGAGCTGGACGTGGTGCCGCTGGGGCTGTTCTTCGTCAAGTGCGCCGCGATCGTGGCCGCGGTGATGGCGTTCACCATGACGCTGTCCAGCTGGCACGGCGCGCCGTACGGGCTGCTGATCCTGGCCGTGCTCTTCGTCGTGTTCAGTTTCGTGATGCGCAACACCGTGGTCGGACGGCATGTGTACGCCCTCGGCGGCAACCAGCCGGCGGCCAAGCTGTCGGGTGTCCGGGACAAGCGCGTCACCTTCCTGGTCTTCGTCAACATGGGTGTGCTCGCCGCCCTCGCCGGTCTGGTCTTCGCCGCCCGGCTGGGCTCCGCCACCCCCAGCGCGGGCCTCAACTTCGAGCTCGAGGCCATCGCCGCCGCGTTCATCGGCGGCGCCTCGGCCAGCGGCGGTGTGGGCACGGTGCTCGGCGCGATCATCGGTGGTCTGGTGCTCGGCGTGCTCAACAACGGTATGTCGCTGGTCGGCATCGGCACCGACTACCAGCAGGTGATCAAGGGTCTGGTGCTGCTGGCCGCGGTCGGCTTCGATGTCTGGAACAAGCGCAAGGTCGGGTCGTAACCCATCAGCTGTCCCCCAAGGATCTAGCCTTATGGAGCCGCATATGACCACGAGCAGACGCACGGTGATCACGGCGGCGGCGGCCGGACTGGCGGCCTCGGCCGCCACGACCGGCACCGCCCACGCAGCAGGCGGAGGGGACTCCGCGGGCAAGGGAGGCGCGGTGAAGGAGCACTTCGGCACCCTCGCGGACGGCACACCGGTCGACCGCTGGACGATCGAAAACGGCCGCACCCGGCTGCGCGTGCTCAGCTACGGCGGCATCGTGCAGGCCCTGGAGATCCCCGACCGCCACGGCCGCCGCGCCAATGTCTCGCTCGGCTTCGACGACCTGGACTCCTATGTGGCGGACAGCCCGTACTTCGGCGCCCTCATCGGCCGCTACGGCAACCGCATCGCACGCGGCACCTTCACGCTGGACGGCAAGAAGTACCAGCTGCCGATCAACGACGGGCCGAACAGCCTGCACGGTGGCGACAAGGGCTTCGACAAGCGCGTCTGGTCCGTGGAGCCGTTCCGCAAGGGCGCGGACGTGGGGGGGGGCCCCCCCCCCCGGGGGGGCCGCCGCGAGATGGGGGGTCCCCGGCACCGCCACCAGCGGTGTGGGGAACACCACCACCGC
>NZ_JBHYVB010000003.1:120079-125039 GCF_042750115.1 Streptomyces sp. NPDC059455 | reverse complement strand
CAAACTCCCGCCACGGTGCCCACTTGGTATACCCCAAGCGCGTCTGGACCGGCGACCCGTACCGCAGGGGCGCGGAGGTGGCCCTCACCCGCCCCCGGGTGAGCCCCGACGGCGAGATGGGCTACCCCGGCACGCTCACCGTGCGTGTGGACTACACGCTCACGGCGGCGGGCGACTTCCGCATCGACTACGAGGCCACGACCGACAAGGCGACGGTCGTGAACCTCACCAACCACACGTACTACAACCTGGCCGGGGAGGGCAGCGGCACCGTCTACGACCACCGGCTGGAGATCGCCGCCAGCCGCTACACCCCGGTCGACAAGACCCTCATCCCCACCGGCGAGCTCGCCCGGGTGGCCGGAACCCCGTTCGACTTCCGCCGCGCCAAGGAGATCGGCCGGGACATCCGGGAGGCGCACCAGCAGGTGCTCTACGGGCAGGGCATCGACCACAACTTCGTGCTGGACAAGGGCATCACCAGCCGTCCGGAGCACTTCCTGACGGTGACCGAGCCGGAGTCCGGCCGGGTGATGCGAATCGCCACAACCGAGCCCGGGGTGCAGTTCTACACCGGCAACTTCCTGACCGGCACGTTCGCGGGCACATCGGGGAAGGTCTACCGGCAGGGCGACGCCTTCGCCCTGGAGACCCAGCACTTCCCGGACTCGCCGAACCAGCCGTCGTTCCCCTCGACGGTGCTGCGGCCGGGGCAGACGTACCGGTCGACGACGGTGCACTCGTTCTCGACACGCTGAGAATTCGGCTCCTGCTTCATCCGCCCGCCCCGCGCTCCCGATCGGAGCGCGGGGCGGGCCCCGTCATACCCACCCGAGAGGACCCCGCATGAGACCGATACGCCCCCGGCTCGCCCTGCTCGGCGCCGCCCTGCTCGCCACCGCTCCCCTGGCCCTCGCCGTGCCGGCGACGGCCGCGGCCGACGCCACCACCGCCACCCCCGCCGTCGAGGAGCAGCGGCTCGACAAGGCCGCGCCCCAGGAGATCCTGCGCCGCAGCGGGTTCGACGACGTGGCACCGGGCTTCGCCCGCGCACTCGCGGGGACGCACTCCGCCGCCGAGGCCGAGCGCGTGATCACCCGCGAGGGCCGGGCGCTGTGGAAGCGCGCCGTGGACCGCGTACAGGGCCGGGGGCCCGCGGGCGGGGACCTCAGCCGGGACGACGACCGGCCGCTGTACTGGGCGCGGCTCGGGATGACCCGGGCGCTCGGCCAGTGGCAGCCGGGCTTCCCGCTCGCCGACGCCCGCCGCGCCGCGCTCCTCGACACGCTGGAACGCACCTCACGCGGGGAGGACTCGATCGACCTCCCGGCCGGTAAGGCCGGTCAGCGCGTCAAGCGCATCGTGGTCACCGGCTTCGACCCCTTCCAGCTGGACGCCGACGTACGCCGCTCCAACCCCTCCGGCGCGGCGGCGCTCGCGCTGGACGGGACGACGATCCGTACGGACAGCGGCCCGGCCCGCGTCGAGACGGCGGTCTTCCCGGTCCGCTGGGCCGACTTCGCGGACGGCACGGTCGAGCGGACGCTGCTGCCCGCCTTCCGGTCGGGGCCGCGCCGGGTGGACGCGTTCATGACCGTGAGCCAGGGCCGGGTGGGCCGGTTCGACATCGAGCGCACCAACGGCGCCTGGCGGGGCGGCTACCCGGACAACGCGAACGTCTCCCGCACCGAGACCGTGCCCATCCCGGCCGGTGTGCCGACCCCGCGGCCCCAGCCGCAGTGGACGACGACCACCCTCCCCCACGAGAAGATCGTCGCGGCGAACACCGGCCCCGTCCCCGTCTACGACCACACCGAGGTCACCGAGATCCCGGCGGGCGGCACCACACCCGTGGTCCGCCCGAACGGCCCGACCCCCGACTCGACGGCCCGCGCGGGCGGCGGCGGCGACTACCTCTCCAACGAGATCGCCTACCGCGCCACCCTGCTGCGCGACGCCGTCGGCCTGAAGGCCCCGGGCGGCCATCTCCACACCCCGGTCCTGCAGTTCGGCCCGGGCAACACCGACCCCACCACGGGCCAGGTCACCGACCCGGACTTCGTCCACAACCGCGAGGCCATCACCGCCCAGGTCCGCTCAATCCTCACCGTGGTCGCGACCACGACCCGTTGACACCCCGGTCCCTCGATCGGCGAGCAACAGAGCCAAGGGCCCGGCCGGAAGCAGAAAGCGGCCCTGCCCGACCGCGTCGATCGCATCCCCCATCGACCACCACGAAAGCTTGAAGTCGCGCTCAGTAGAGGTGAGTTCCTGAGGTCCGACGGTCAGCCGCCGGGCCTCGAAAAGATGCACGCGCGCCGTGGAGCCGAGGGTCATCGCATACGACCCCAGCGAACGCCACGTCTCGGCCATGACCCCGGCCTCCTCCCGCAACTCCCGCCGCGCACACTCTTCCGCCGTCTCCCCCGCCTCCCTGCGCCCGCCCGGCAGGAACAGATACTCACCGCCATGGCGGAGGAATTCCGCGCTCAACACGGCCACCAGCCCATCGGCGTCGCGGGCCACCACGACGGAGGCGTCGCGGACCGGCCCATGGTCCTGCATGTCGTCGCTCATGGCCGGCGAGCGTAGCGGCCATCAACGCACCATGGCCGCGTACGGCACGGTATGCGCCTGGGCACCTTCGTCTGTACGTCCGCCTCTCATCGAGGAGAAAGTGCCGGTTCGTCGTTCATCCGGCCACTGGCGCGGTGGGGTTGGGCCCGCCGGTGAAGACCAGGGCTGGAAAATGCCCGGCGGATCGGCGCACATCATGCCCAGTAAGCGCCGCTCAGCCGTCAGCATGGTGAGCAAACGTCCCAGGTGTTCATCTGTGTGGGCGAGCGCGGCACTTCTGCGAGTGCCCGGGGCCGGGGCCGTCCACCCCGGCCCCTGCCCACGAGAGTCGGGGACAAGGGGCGGGGCGGACGGCGGTCTCAGGACCGATTGAAGCGGTCGGGGTTGTTGTGGTCCCGGTGGCGGGGACACTGGCACGGCGACCACGCCTGCCCCAACGCGTAGGCATCGCTCTTCTCCCCGGCGAGGACGGCCACGGTCGCGCGCCGAGTGATGCCGATTCCGTCGCGCGCCACGGTGTAGACGCGCATCGTCATCTTCGGCCGCTCGTCCCGGTCCGGCCGGCTGTCGGCCATCAGCGGCCGCCCTTCCCGACCGGTGCGAGGAGTTGGAGCACGGTGCGCAGGCTCCGCTTCACCGCGCCGAGGTGGTAGGCCAATTCTTCCGGCGCGGCGTCGGCCAGGCTCAGCGCCTCTGCGGCGGCAAGACTCTGCCCGGCGACGATGACGACGGCCTGTTCCAGGCCGTCACGGGTAGGCTTTCCGGCCTCGATGCACGCCGGGCACAGGCCCAGACGCGGCTCGGCGGGGTTGTGGGGCCCGAAGCCGCCCGGGGCAGCACACAGAGCGCACCCGGGGGACGGGACGGGTGTGGTCCGGTGGCCGACGGTCACCAGACCACCACCATCCCGTGCGACGCGCGCACCAGCCGCGCTCGCGGGCGGCTCTCATGCCATCCCGCTGCGGAGCCGTCGTCGGCCGCCTCGGCTGCCCGATGACGACCGGACAACGGCAACCACAGCCGTAGCAGCGATTCGAAGATCCACGCGATAGCGTGGGCCATGTCGTCAACCTCCAAGGGGTTGAGGGCCACGCCCCCGGACCGTCGCCACGGTCGCGGGGGTCTGTACTCCTCCACATTTCCGCCCCTGGCAGTGCGTTTCCACTGCGTTCCGCGACCGTTAGGCATGGAGCAGGGATACCGCGCGAAGCGTGCCTAACGTCCCAGGGGGTACCGGTGAACGAAGCACTGCGCCGTGCCATGCTTCAAGCTCACACGACAGACCGGCAGTTGGCGGAGAGCTGTGGCGTCGATATCAAGACTGTCGGCCGATGGATCACCGAGACGGGACGGGTGCCCCGTGCCCGTCACCGATGGGCCGTCTGCGAAGCACTCGGAGAGGACGAGGCGGTGTTATGGCCAGCAGCCGTAAAGAAGGCGATCAAGGTTGGTCCGGACCGTGAGGTCGTTTCCGTCTATCCGTACCGGTCCGGCTGTCCGGCCTCCCTATGGCGGTCGCTGATCACCAAGGCTGAGCGAGAGCTGACCTTTGCGGGCTACACCAACTACTTCCTATGGCTCGAACAAGCCCGGTTCGGTACCGCGCTGCGGCGCAAGGCCGTCCCTGGCCGAACTGGAGAAGATCAGAAGCCAGCCGGGCATCGATGTGAGGTACAGCGAGGGGCACGCGTATCTATCCGTGTTCCGCTTCGATGACGACATGATCGTTACGCCTCTGCTGACTCACCTCGTGGGACACGATGCCCCCACGCTGCATCTGCGCCGTTACCAGGACGACGGCATGTTTGATCGCTTCGCTTCCCACGTTGAGGAACTGTGGAGACGAGGCAGTCCGGTATGGGAAGGGGAAGATGATGGGTAGGCGGGACTACGAGGACGACCCGAGTGCCCCAGCCGCGAACAGCCTGGTTCCTGCTGCTTCCGCCGTCGTCGTTGACGATGCCGGGCGCATCCTGCTTCAGCGTCGGCGGGACAACGACATGTGGGCGCTTCCCGGTGGTGCCATGCACATCGGAGAGTCGTTGCCGGACTGCGCGATTCGGGAGACGCGCGAAGAGACCGGGGTCGATGTTGAGATCGTCGGCATCGTCGGCACCTACACCAACCCCCGTCACGTCTTTGCCTACGACGATGGCGAGGTGCGCCAAGAGTTCTCCGTCTGCTTCGTGGCACGTCCTGTGGCTGGGCAACTGGCGGTCTCCGAGGAGTCCACCGATGTCCGTTGGTTCGACCCCGCAGAGGTTGACGCGCTCCCCATGGTCCCCAGCATCCGGAAGCGGGTGAACGACTGGCGCGACGGCAACATGCCCGCGGCCCGGTAGTCGGCCCGCGGCCCGTTTTGTCCGCCGTGAAAGGCCCCGGC
>NZ_JBHYVB010000003.1:90236-120069 GCF_042750115.1 Streptomyces sp. NPDC059455 | reverse complement strand
CACCGGGAGGGCGAACCCCCACGCGCGCCCCGACAAACGCCGCGCCCCCGGCTGGGCGCCCCGCCCCCCTATCGCCCGGCCGCACACCCCCCGCGCCGACCAAACAGGCCGTCACTCGGGCGTCTGCCGCTACGAGCCGTTGAAGGCGCCCGCCGGGCCCGCCGCCGTTTCGCCGCGCGGGGGCGCGTCCTCGTCCTCGCCCGTCAGGTCGCGTACGAGCAGCGTCGCGCCCGCGACCGCGCCCGGCATCAGGAAGACCGCGACCAGCGGGATCAGGAAGAGGACGGACAGCGGGACGCCGAAGCCCAGGGAGAGGAGGCGGCGGGAGCGGAGCAGGCGGCGGCGCTCCTTCAGCAGGATGCCGCGGCGCAGCAGGGCGATCGAGGTCAGCTCCTCGGTGAGGAAGAAGGCGGTCACGCAGAAGGCCAGGACGGGGATCACGGTCTGGCCGACCCCCGGGATGAAGCCCAGCGCGAAGAACAGCACGCTCCAGAGGGCGACGCGGATGAGCAGTGCGATGGCCTCGCGCAGCCCTATCCACAGCTCGGCCCAGGTCGACATCCCGGACTCGGGCACCGCGCCGCCCTCGGAGCGGTCGACCGCTTCGGAGAGCGACTCGTAGAAGGGCTGGCCGACCAGCAGCGTGACCGCCGTGAACGTGATGATGGCGAGGAAGAGGCAGGTGGCGGCGAAGAGGATCGAGAGCGCGCCGCGGAAGACGCCGAGCCAGGGTGAGGACCAGTCGTCGGCGAAGGGCGTGGCCCATGCGATGACGTCGTCGGTCCAGAAGAAGAGGGCGACGAGGGCCGCCGCGTATCCGACGAGGGTGATCAGGGCGGGAATCATCCCGAACCCCCACCATCTCCCGTGCCGGGCCGCCCAGCGTTGCCCCTTCATCAGATAACCGAAGCCACTCACAAGATCACGCATGGGCCGAAGCCTACTGGCCTAGCGTGGCGCTACAGGAACGCCGGGTTTGCCGGTCTGCCAGGTGAAGTCGACGGTGTGCGGATAGTGGTCGGACAGCGGTTTGCCGTCGGCGTCGAGGAAGGATGTGTGCGCGTTGTGGTAGCGGGTGGCGGTGAGGGAGAGCTGCGGGCCGGAGCGGTAGAGGACCTTGTCCACGACCTCGCAGGTGTCGGTGACGTTGTCCGGGTCGCAGACGAGGGCGTCGGAACCGGCGGGCGGGGCCGAGCCGCCGCGTACGAGGTCCACCCAGGCATCGGTGAGGCCGTTGCGGGTGGCGAGGTCGCGGATGTTGTCGGCGGTGCGGGTGTAGCGGGTGTTGGTGTCGCCCATGACGAGCACCGCGTTGCCGGCGGAGTGGGCGGCGATGTAGTCGGAGAGCTGGGTGATGTTGGCGCGGCGGGCGGCGAGGTCGGCGTCCGTCGTCCCCGCGTTGGGGTGCAGGTTGTACAGGTCGAGGTAGGCGCCCTCGGCCAGCCGTACCCGGGCGACGCTGAAGCCCTTCGGGGTGAGGCAGTCGGTGCCGTTACACCTCTTCCACTTCACCCGCTCGAAGCCGTCGTACGGCAGGTCGGAGAGGGTGTTCAGACCGTCGCCGAAGACGGCGGGACCGCTGGTGGGGGTGCGGTACGGGTGGTCGTCACCGGCGTAGAGCGCGGCGTGGTAGTTGAAGTCCTCCTGGACGTTGACGATGTCGTACGCGCCGAGCCGGGGGGAGATCAGCGGGGTGTTCTTGGCGGGGTGGCTGGAGGACAGGCCCTCGGGGAGCCCCGCCACGTTGTAGGTCAGGACATTGAACGTGCCCGTGGTGGCCTGGTGGGTGCCGGTGTCGGCCACCGCGGTCGCGGTCGCGGTCGCGGTCGTGCAGAGGGTGAGCGCCGCCACGGCGGCTACGGCTAAGCGTGTGATGGCGGGGCGTGTGACGGCTGAGCGTCCTATGCGTCTCAAGGGAGCGTCCTCTCGGTTGTTGACTGGTGACGATGGGCTGTTGGGCGTGCGGTGTTCGGCTGGTGTTCAACCGCGGTCCTTACCTTCGCGCTCATGGCCCCCGGACATCACCACCCTCACGATGAACTCGCGGTGCACAGCCTGCCCCCGGCCCTCGACCTGTCCGTACAAGACGACGAACTGACCCCCGACCAGCTCTCCCGGCGCTCGATGCTGCGCCGCGCGGGGCTGCTGGGTGCGGGGCTCGGCGCCGTGGGCGTGCTGGACGGCGGCACCGCGCGCGCCGTCGCGGCGAACGGCGCGGCGTCGCCCGGCTCCCGGCACGGCGGCGGCTATCTGTGGCTGGCCGGGGACCATCACATCCACACCCAGTACAGCAACGACGGCAAGTACCGGGTCATCGACCAGGTGCGGCAGGGTGCCCGGCACGGGCTGGACTGGATGGTGATCACCGACCACGGGAACGTCACCCACGCCCGGATCGGGGTCGAGAAGGTCAACCCCGACATCCGCGAGGCGCGCGCGGCCCACCGGGACGCGCTGGTCTTCCAGGGGCTGGAGTGGAACATCCCCGGCGCCGAGCACGGTACGGTCTTCGTCCACCCCGGCCGTGACGAGGTGGCGGTGCTCAAGGAGTTCGAGAACTCCTTCGACGGGTCCGTCAGGAACGCCGGCGACTCCACCCCGCGGAACGAGGCCCTGGCCATCGCCGGTCTTGACTTCCTCTCGGACGCGGTGCGCCGGCGGCGGGTCAAGGCCGCGCTGATGCTCGCCAACCACCCCGCCCGCAAGGGCCTGGACTCCCCGCACGAGATCCGGGGCTGGCGGGACGCCCAGCCGCATATCGCCGTGGGCATGGAGGGCGCGCCGGGCCACCAGGCCGCCGGGATCCCGGCCTCCGCGCACGGTCCGGGCGGTGCCCGCGGGCTGTACGAGAACGCCCCGGGGCCGCAGTCCTTCGCCGCGTACCCGGCCGAGTCGTACCGCACCTGGGGTGGCTTCGACTGGATGACGGCCACGGTGGGCGGGCTGTGGGACAGCCTGCTCAGCGAGGGCAAGCCGTGGTGGATCACCGCCAACTCCGACTCCCACAACGTCTACGCCGACACCGCGATGCGCGGCCCCGGCAGCGACTACGAGACCAACGGGCGGCAGAACGACCCGGTGTACCGGGGCGGGCTCGACCTGGAGGAGAACGACTACTGGCCGGGCCAGTACAGCCGCACCCATGTGGGCGCCGAGGACTTCTCGTACGCCGCCGTCATGGACGGCATCCGGGCGGGCCGGGTGTGGGTGGACCACGGCGGGCTGATCAGCGGCCTGGACGCGCGGCTCGGCGGTGGCCGGGGGCGTTCGGTCACCCTCGGCGGCACCCTGCACGTGGAGCGCGGCACCCGGGTGCGGCTCGAGGTGGACATCGCGCTGGCGAACGGCCCCAACTGGGCTGGTTTCGTGCCGGAGTTGGCGCGGGTGGACGTCATCCAGGGCGAGGTCACGGGCGCGGTGAGCGACCGTGACACATTCGCGGCGCCGCGCACCCGGGTGGTGAAGTCGTATCAGGTGAGCCGCACGACGGGAACGGTCCGGCTCTCCTACGACCTCGGCCCGGTGGACCGCCCGCTGTACGTACGGCTGCGCGGCACCGACGGCAACCGCGTGGCGGTGGGCGCGCGGGGCGCGGCGGTGGATCCGCACGGCCCGGCGATGGATGTGCCGGGCGATGCGGATCCGTGGCGCGATCTGTGGTTCTACGCCAACCCCATGTGGGTGCTGCCCTCCTGACGGCCACGACCACGACCGCGACCACTGCCACTGCCACTGCCACTGCCACGACAGGGCGCCGTCGCTGACGCTTTTCAGAGCTTTCCCGTGCCCGCCTGGGCGGTGACGGTGGCCACCACGGAGGACGCCGGTTCCGCCGTGTACGCGTACGGCGGGGTGGTGAAGCTGCCCGTCCGGGAGATCTCGGTGGCCGCCCCGCCCAGGTCGTTGCCGCGCAGCACCGCATAGCCGTCGACATCGCTGTCCCGGCTGGTGGTGACGGCCACTTCGGTGTCGCGGAAGACGTTGTTCTCGACCAGCGTCTGCGCGCCCATCCGGGAGTGCACACCGGTTTCCGCGCCCTGGACGTAGTTGTCGTAGAAGTGGCCGGTGCCGAAGCGCAGGCTGGGGATGCGGGAGTAAACGTCTGAGAACCAGTTGTGGTGGTACGTCACCTTGAGGTGACCGGTGTCCTCGCTCGCGTTGTTGTCGCTGTGGCCGACCAGGCTGCCCTTGAAGTGGTCGGCGAACTTGTTCCAGGAGACGGTGATGTTGTCCGAGCCGTGATTGATGTCCAGCAGACCGTCGTAGTAGTCCTTGTCGTGGTCGCGGTCGGCCGAGAAGGTGTTGTGGTCGATCCACACCTTGGTGGACTTCTGCACGGTGATGCCGTCGGACGGCTTCCGGGGCTTGCTGATGTCGAGGTTGCGGACGATGACGTTCGTCGACTCCTTCAGCCGCAGTCCGCCGCCGGTGAAGCCGGAGCCCGAACCCACGCCCAGCACGGTGGTGTTGGAGCCGATGTCCACCTGGCCGGTGAGGGAGATCAGCCCGGAGACCTTGACCACCTTGGCCTTGTCACCGGTGACGGCGGCCTTGAAGGCGTCCAGGGAGGTCACGGTGGTGGCGGTGGCGTTCCCGCCGCCCGTGGTACCGGCACCGAAGCCGACGGGGGTGGTCTCGGCGGCGGGACGCGTCCCCGTGGCGGAGGGCGCGGCGGTGGCGTGTGCGGTGTCGGAGCGTGCGGAGTCGGCCGAGTCCGCGCCATGGGCGGAGACCGTGGAGAGGCCGCCGAGGGCGAGCGCCGCGGTGACGCCCGCGGCGACCGCGGTCAGCCGGCGTCGATCGCGGGCGGTGACGCGGGGGACGTCCATGACATCGCCGTCGTCCGTGACATCGTCGTCGTCCGTGGTGCCGTGGTCGTCCGTGGTGCCGTGGTCGTGCGTCGAGCGCATGGGGGAGTCCTCTCATTCGGAGGATCTCCACACGGGAGGGGTAATCGCTTGCGGGATGAGCGAGGGTGGGCGGCAAGCACGCTGATCACAAAGGCCGGTGGAGATCGCCAAAGGTTGCGGCTCTGACGGTGTGGGGCCCTGGCGCCGGGCGATGTGGTCAGGATCGCCCCGGCGGACAGCGGCCATCCCGGAAAAAGCTAGTAAGCGCTTGTGATGGTGTCAACACCCGTATGAGGTAAGGGAGTTGGCCGTATCGAGAGTTGACGGGCGGGGACTTTGCCGAATCCACAGGCGTCCCACAGGAAACGCCCCTACCTTTCCATGCCCATGACAGACTTATCCCCCGCCCCCATGGGGCGCCGAAGAGTACTGCTCGCCGGAAGCGCCGCCGCGGCGGCCATCGGAATCGGCGCGGGCACGGCCGCCGCCCGCCCGGAGTCGGCCGCGGCGAGTGAAACGGCCGCCGGATCCGCGGCCACCGGGACCACCACGGCCACCGGCACCAGCGGCACCGGGGCCCGCGACACCGCCGCCATCTGCACGCTCACCAAGGAGCTCACCGAGGGCCCGTACTACCTCGACCACGCCCTCGTACGCGCAGATGTCGCCGAGGACAAGAAGGGAGTCCCGCTCGAGCTCGTCCTCACCGCCGTGGACACCGCCACCTGCGCGCCCCTCAACAAGGCGCTGGTGGAGATCTGGTACTGCGACGCGCTCGGCGAGTACTCCGGCTTCGTCGGCAACAACGGCCACCAGGAGCCGGACAACGGCAAGTTCCTGCGCGGCGGCGTGCTCACCGGCACCGACGGGGTGGCCAGGCTCACCGGGATCTACCCCGGCTGGTACCGAGGCCGCTGCATCCATGTCCACCTCAAGGTGCACACGGGCGTCACGCTCACCCCGGACGGCTCGTTCACCGGCGGCAACGAGATCCACACCGGTCAGCTCTTCTTCGACGAGAAGATCACCGAGGCGGTGGCCAAGCTCTCCCCGTACTCCACCAACACCGTCCCCCGCACTCCCCTGTCCGCCGACGGCATCTACGGCAACGGCGGCACCGCCGCCGGACTGCTCGCCGTGACGGCACTGGGCAGCACGCCGTCCACCGGCTATCGCGGCACGCTCACGGTCGGCGTCGACCCGGACGCCTGACCGGCCGCCGCACCTCGTCCCGTCCCCCGTCACCCGCTCCCCGTCCCCCTCGTTCCGTCCACGCCCCGCCCGGCACCCCGGGCGGGGCCCTTCACGCCCGGATGCTCAGGCGGATGCTCAGGCCAGGCGTATGACGTTCCAGGACATCGGCTCGAGCGTGGTGCGCAGGGCGCCGTCCGCGAGCTCCGTGCCCTCGCCGGGACGCGGGGTGACGCGCTCGGGGTCGGTGAGGGTGTTACGCGCCTCGGGGTCGGCGTCGGCGAGGACGGCGTGCTCGACGACACGGGACACGGGGAGGGCGGACAGGGCGATCTCCAGCGGGAGCGGCCGGTGCTGGTCGCGGTTGACCGCGAAGACCGTCACCGCGCCGGTGGACTCGTCGAGCACGGCGGTGGCGTGCAGCAGCGGCACCTCGCCGTAGACGGGGGTCTCGTACGTCGGGCTGTCGACGTTGACCCGCAGCACCCGCCCGCGCCCGTGGGCCGACGCCTGCGCGAAGGGGTAGAAGGTGGTCTGCCGCCAGGCGGGGCCGCCCGGTTCGGTCATGATCGGGGCGATGACGTTGACCAGCTGGGCGAGGCAGGCGACGGTGACGCGGTCGGCGTGGCGGAGCAGGGCGATCAGCAGCGAGCCGACCACGACGGCGTCGGTGACGGAGTAGTTGTCCTCCAGGAGGCGCGGGGCCTCCTCCCAGTTGAGCGGCTCGGCGTTGTGGTAGTGGGTCTGGTACCAGACGTTCCACTCGTCGAAGGAGAGGTTGATCTTCTTCTTCGACTTCAGCCGGGCGCCGATGTGATCGCAGGTGGCGACGACGTTCTCGATGAAGGACTCCATGTCCACGGCCGAGGCGAGGAAGGAGTCGCGGTCGCCGTCGCGCTCCTCGTAGTAGGCGTGCAGGGAGATGTGGTCCACCAGGTCATAGGTCTCCTGGAGGACCGTCGCCTCCCAGGTGGCGAACGTCGGCATCGACTGGTTGGAGCTGCCGCACGCCACGAGCTCCACGTCCGGGTCGATCTGCCGCATCGCGCGGGCGGTCTCGGCGGCGAGCCGTCCGTACTCCTCGGCCGTCTTGTGGCCGGTCTGCCAGGGGCCGTCCATCTCATTGCCCAGACACCACAGCCCGATGCCGTACGGATCCTTGTCGCCGTGGCCGATCCGGAGGTCGGCGAGGGCGGTGCCGGACGGGTGGTTGGCGTACTCCTGCAGCTCAAGGGCCTCGGCGACACCGCGGGTGCCGAGGTTGAGCGCCATCATGGGCTCGCCGTCGACCTTACGGACGAAGTCGATGTACTCGGAGAGCCCGAACCGGTTGGGCTCGGTGGAACGCCAGGCCAGATCGAGCCGGCGCGGCCGCTCCTCGACCGGCCCGACACCGTCCTCCCACTTGTAGCCGGAGACGAAGTTGCCGCCCGGATACCGGATGACGGTGACGCCCAACTCCCGGATCAGCGCGAGGACATCGGTACGCAGCCCGGCCTCGTCGGCGGCCGGGTGGCCCGGCTCGTGGATACCGGTGTAGACGCAGCGTCCGAGGTGCTCGACGAACGAGCCGAAGAGGCGGGGGTTGACGTCGCCGACGGCGAAGGCGGGGTCGAGGGTGAACCGGGCGAAATCGGTCTGCGGCATGACGGCCCATCTCTTCGAGTCTCTTCGGGGCTCTTCGGGTCTCTTCGGGTCTCTTCGGGTCTCTTCGGGTCTCTTCGGGTCTCTTCGGGGGTCGCGACTGCGCATATGCGCGCCCGCGCGACTATTCGACATATCGACCAGCGCTCGTTTCTTCGAACGCGACCGTAAGATCTCGCCACGGCGTGCGTCAATGGCAGGACACCGTCGGGGTGTCCGGGCTGAGCGGCCCGCGCTGGGGGATACCCCCCCTTCCGATCCTGGGGTGTGCCGGATCGCACCCCGCCGGGGGCGAAATTAGCGTTCGGCCATGACTTCGACTCCGCGAAGGCACCTCGCCGTGGCACTCGGTGTCGCTACGCTGCTCACCGCCCAAGTGGCCACCACCGTCGCCCGGCCCGCCGGTCCCGCACCCGGGGAGCGGTTGCGCCAGGACACCGAGGCGATCCACGCCCTCGGGGTCAGCGGTGTGCAGGCCCGCGCGATCGCGCCCGACGGCCGGCAGTCGGTCGCCACCAGCGGCACCGCCGACCTGAACACCGGCCGCCCGGTCCCTTCCGACGGCTACTTCCGCATGGCCAGTACGTCCAAGACGCTGGTCGCCACCGTGGTCCTCCAACTGGAGGCCGCGGGCGAACTCTCCCTGGACGACACCGTCGACCACTGGCTGCCGGGAGTGGTGCGGGGCAACGGCAACGACGGCGGCCGGATCACCCTCCGCCAACTGCTCCAGCACACCAGCGGCATCCACGACGACCTGCCCGGATACACCACACCGGAGGAGTACTACCAGCAGCGCCACGACATCCACAGCCCCGAGCGGCTGGTGGCCCGCGCCATGGCCCACGCGCCGGACTTCCCGCCCGGCGAGGGCTGGGCGTACTCCAACACCGGCTATGTCCTGCTCGACATGATCATCCAGAAGGCGACCGGTCACCGCGCCCACCAGGAGATCGAGCACCGCGTTCTGCGCCCGCTCGGCCTCGACCGGACCCGGTGGACGGGCACCTCGCCCACCCTGCCCCGGCCGCACGCCAAGGCCTACCAGCTCTTCGGCCCCGGTTCCGTGGTGGACGTCACCGACCAGATACCGGTGGACCACGAGAACCTTTCGTGGGTCACGACCACGCGGGACGAGAACCGCTTCCTCCGCGCGCTGCTCGCCGGCCGCCTGCTGCCGCCGCGGCAGCTGGCCGAGATGAAGCGGACCGTCCCCGTGAGCGCGGAGGTGCAACGGCTGTGGCCCGGCGGCCGATACGGGCTCGGCCTGGTCGAACGCCCCCTGAGCTGCGGCGGAACCTACTGGAGCCACGAGGGCGGGGACGGCGGCTACATCACCCTCAACGGCGTCACCGACGACGGCGGGCGAAGCGCCGTGGTCTCCATGTCCGAGGCGCGCGGCGACACCCCGGAGCACATCCTGGACCAGGAGAACGCGGCCAGCACCCTGATCGACCACGCGCTGTGCCCCGCGGGCCCCGGCACCCGGTGAGCGGAGGCGCTGGACAGCCGGACCTCCGTGCCCGCTCAGCCGGTGTGAAGAACCCGAAAGCGATCGGGCTCCGCCGGATCCCGGTCGACGACCTGGACCGGCGGCCAAGTCCATTGCCACACACCGACGCCCGGCGTGCGGGAGAACCGGATCCGCCCGCGGGTGCCTTCGACCGCGACGCGCGACCAGGACGCGGCGACGCGCGCCCGGTCCGTGCCCTGAGCACGCAGCACCTCGGCGAGGACGGCGACCGTGTCGTAGCCCTCGAAGGCGACGAAGGAGGGCGCCGCGGCCAGCCGCTCGCGGAGGGCCGTCCCGACTCGTACGCCGAGCGGGCCCAGGCGCTCGGGCAGGTAGCGCAGGAACGGGATCGCGGCGCCGTCGTCGCCCAGCGACGCCGCCCACTCGGCGAACTCCGGCTGCCCGGCCGGAGCACCCATCATGATCTCGGCGAGGCGCTGGTCGCGGCGGACGGACCTCACGATCGACACGGCAGGCTCCGGGTGGCCGACCAGAAGCAGGAGGGCTGTCGCGCGATGGGCGACGAGTTCGTCGCACACGGCCGCGGGGGTGAGTGCGCGCATGTCGAGTTCGACGACGGCGCCGCCGCGTGGAGCGAGATGGTCCCGCAGAATCCCGGCCCCGGATGCCCAGTAGACACTCGGCTCGGTGGCCACGGCGATGCGGCGGTGGCCCGCGCCGAGGAGGAAGTCCGCGTAGATCCGCCAGCCGTGGGACTGTGCCGGGGCGAGGCGCGCGACCCAGTCCGTCGGCTGTTCGGTGAGCGCGTCGAGAACCGCCGACGAGCAGAGGAACGGCAGGCCGAGGGCGTCGGCACGGGCGGCGGCGGCACGAGCGACGACGCTGTGGTACTCCCCCGCCAAGGCGGCCACGCCCAGCTGGGCCAATTCGTCCACAGCCGCCGCGGCCCTCTGTGGATCGGCCGCGGTGTCCCGGACCACCAGCTCGAGTGGGCTTCCGGCGATCCCGCCGTCGTCATTGACGTCGCGTACGGCCAGCTCAAGGCCCGCGAGTACGTGTTGGCCCGCCTCGACCCAGCCGGGCCGAGTCAGCGGAACGAGAGCACCGATCCGGACGGATGATCCGTCCCGCCGTGGCGGGCGCGCCTGGGTGACCATGCCGGACATTGCATCCGCCGCCGTCGCCGACAGGCAACCGATTATGCGTTCGCTGCCCTGCCAGGCACCTCGCCGCGCTCCCTACGACGGGCGGATACCGGTGTTGGACAGCCTCAGCCGGAGCTCCCGCTCCTGGTCGCCCGCCACCGCGCCCTGCTCGCTTACCTCGAAGGCGCGGGCCAGGACGTCCGCCATCTGCCGCACCGGGAGAGGGCCGCCCTGGAGGTCGGCGGTGACGGGGGCCGTCAGGGAGGCCGGGCGCGGCTCCGCGCGCGGGTCGGCCACCTCGAAGACGGACGTCCACACCGTGGGCCGCCCCTCGCCCGCGTCCTGCGGAAGATTCGCCGTCGCCTGGTCGGACGCGTAAGCCGTGCGCAGCACACCGAAGACGGCCTCGGCGTCGTCCCGCGAGATTCCGCTCACCGCCACCAGCACCTGCGAGGCGGACCGAGGCTGTTCCGGACCGGCCGTCGTGGACATGGGGCCACCTTTCCCGTTCGTTCCGAGCTCTTTCGGCTCCCCGGGTACCCGCCCGCCCCCGACCCATCACCTCGTGAGCGATCCCTTGACCCGCCTCACCGACGCCTCTAGCGTGCGGCCGACGTTACGGAAACGTTCCGGAATTTTTCGGAGCCGGGAAGGGAAGTTTTCGTGATCACTTCGGTCCGCACAGCCCTCGTCGGCGCGCTCGCCGCCGCACTGCTCCCGCTCATCACACCGTCCGCCGCCGCGGAACCACTCCGCGGCGGCACCGTGGATTTCGGAAGGCACCTCCAGCCCATCGACGGTTTCGGCTTCTCCCAGGCGTTCCAGCGCGCCGATCTGATGCACGGCGCACAGGGCCTGACCCCGGAGCACCAGCGCGAAGTGCTGGATCTGCTGCTGAACCGAGCCACGGGCGCCGGGTTGAGCATTCTGCGGCTCGGCATCGGCTCGTCGTCCGACGACGTCTACGACCACATGAAGTCCATCCAGCCCACCGACCCGGGCGGCCCGGACGCGCCCCCGCGCTATGAGTGGGACGGCGACGACGGCGGCCAGGTGTGGCTGGCCAAGGAGGCGCGGCGGTACGGCGTCAAGCGGTTCTACGCCGACGCCTGGAGCGCGCCGGGCTATATGAAGACGAACGGGACGGACGCGAACGGCGGCACGCTGAAGGAGGAGTGGCGACGGGCGTACGCCGACTACCTGGTGCGGTACGCGAAGTTCTACCGCCAGGAGGGCGTACCCCATCACCGACCTCGGCTTCACCAATGAGCCGGACCTCGCCACGTCCTACGCCTCGATGCGGTTCACCCCGGAACAGGCGGTCGAGGTGATCAAGGCGATCGGCCCCGCGGTGCGGCGGGCCGGGATCAATCTGCTGTGCTGCGATGCGGCCGGATGGGACGAGCAGGCGTCGTTCTCCGCCGCGATCGAGGCCGACGGCACCGCCGCGGACCAGGTCGCGGTGCACACGGGCCATCCCTATGTCACCCCCTCCGACCAGCCCCTGCCGACGACCCGCCGCACCTGGATGTCGGAGTGGAGCCCCAACGGCACGACATGGAACGAGGCGTGGGACGGCCAAAACAAGGCAGCAGCGCGAAGCGCTTCGGTTGAGGGTGGTGGTGGGCGACGGGTGGGAGGTTACGACGGCTTGGCGGTCGCGGAGGCGATCCACACGACGCTCGCGGACGCGGGGGCGAGTGGGTATGTGTACTGGTTCGGCGCGTCGGTGGGCGCCACCCGGGGGCTGATCCAACTGGACGGCCCGGACTACCACGTCTCCAAGCGGCTGTGGGCCCTGGCCGCGTACAGCCGTTTCATCCGGCCCGGGGCGGTACGGGTCGCGGCGGACTCCGGGGCGGACGGAGTGAAGACGACGGCCTTCCGGAACCGGGACGGCCGACGGGTCCTGGAGATCCTCAACACCGGTGAGGAGCCGGTGCGCACGGGCTACGCGCTACGTGGCGGAGCAGGTGGGGGCGGAGACGCGCGGGGCGCGGTCTACCGGACGGACGAGACACACTCCCTCAGCCGCGTCGGAACCGCGCGGGTGCGCGACGGACGGCTGGCGGTCGAACTGCCGGGGCGATCGCTGACGACGGTGGTGCTGCGATAGCCGGGACCGCCCCTACCGCACGGGTGGCAGGGGCGGTCGAGCCGTCGGCCCTCGAAGGCTCAGTGCTCGATGACTCAGTCCTCGAAGGCTCAGTCCTCGAAGGCTCAGTCCTCGAACGAGACGATCATCTTGCCGGTGTTCTCCCCACGGAGCATCCCGAGGAAGGCATCCACCGCGTTCTCCACGCCCTTGATGACGGTCTCGCCGTAGTGCAGCTTGCCCTCGCGGATCCAGCCGCCGACCTCCTGGAAGAACTGCTCCTGAAGGTGCTGGTGGTCCCCGACCAGCATGCCCTGCATCCGCAGCCGCTTGCCGATGACCATCCCGAGGTTGCGCGGGGCGGCGGGCGGCTCGGTGACGTTGTACTGCGAGATCATGCCGCAGACGGTGATCCGGCCGTGCACCTTGAGGCGGCCGATGGCGGCCTCGAGGTGCTCACCGCCGACATTGTCGAAGTAGACGTCGATCCCGTCCGGCGCGGCCTCCTTCAGCTGGTCGGCGACCGGGCCGCTCTTGTAGTTGAAGGCCGCGTCGAAGCCGTACTCGTCGAGCAGCACCCGGACCTTCTCGTCCGAACCGGCGCTGCCGATCACCCGGGAGGCGCCCTTGAGCTTGGCGATCTGGCCGACCTCACTGCCGACCGCGCCCGCCGCGCCCGAGACGAAGACCGCGTCGCCCTCCTTGAAGGAGGCGACCTCCAGCAGCCCCGCGTAGGCGGTGAGGCCCGGCATGCCGAGCACCCCGAGGTAGGCGGGGAGCGGGGCGATCTCGGGGTCGACCTTGACGGCGCTCTTGGCGTCCACCGTCGCGTACTCACGCCAGCCGCCGAAGTGCAGGACGTGGTCGCCGACGGAGATGCCCTCCGCGTTGGAGGCGACGACCTTGCCGACCGCGCCGCCTTCCATCGGGCGGTCCAGCTGGAACGGCGGCGTGTACGACTTCACGTCGTTCATGCGGCCGCGCATGTACGGGTCCACCGACATGTAGAGATTGCGCACCAGCGCCTGCCCGGGGCCCGGCCCGGAGACCGAGGCCTCGCGCAGTGCGAAGTCCTCCGGCTTCGGCCACCCCTGGGGGCGGGCGACCAGGTGCCATTCACGGCCGGTGGTGGGGATGACGGGCATGGAAGGGGCCTCTCCTACGTTTCAACAGATGAAACAATCATGCTGCTTGATATTTCATGCTGTCAAGTAAATGGGTACCCTGGTGGGCATGACGTCCCGCACCGACCCGCTGACCCTCGAGGTCGTCGAGCTCATCGGCACCATCGTGGCCCGTTATCACGAGGAATACGAGGAGGCCGCGGCCAAGCACTCCCTGACCGGGGCACAGGCCCGGGTGCTGGGCCTGCTGGCCGGCGGCCCGACACCGATGCGACGGCTCGCCCAGCAGCTGAAGTGCGAGCCGTCGAACGTCACCGGGATCGTGGACCGCCTGGAGTCGCGCGGCCTCGCCGAGCGCCGCCTGGACCCGGCCGACCGCCGGGTCAAGCTGGCCGCCGCCACCGAGGCGGGCCGGGAGACCTCCGCACGGCTCCGCGGCTCGCTCGACTTCGCGCGCGAGCCGCTGGCCGAACTCTCGGACGAGGAGCGCACGGTACTGCGCGACCTGCTCAAACGAATGCTGGGCAGCGCGCCGTAGCGCGTGCGTAGGCCCATCGCCGGGATGGGGCCTGGGACGGAACCCGCCCAGGGCCTGGGGCAGAACCCCGGGCCGAGCCCTGAGGCGGAGCCCCGCCCGGAATCTGGGGCAGAGGGTTCATGCCCCCTATACAGTGCCGAGATGGTTTCGGAGCTGCAGCGACTTGTCGACGCGTTCGGTGCCCGCCTTGGTCGGTCGATCGCCATCGACGACACACGACTCAAGCTGCTCGCGTACAACGCGCACACTGGCGACGTGGACGACGCCCGGATCGAATCGGTCATGCACCGTGGTGTGTCGAGCGCGCTGGTCGCGCACGTCTGCGAGCAGGGCGCCGCCCAGGCTTCCGATGTCTTCACTCTTCCGCCGTGCCCGCAGATCGGCATCACGATGGAACGGGTCGGCATGCCGATCCGCTACGACGATGCCCTGCTCGGCTACGTATGGCTGATCGGCTCCGATGGCCCTATCGGCGACCGGGCCGTCGAGTTGCTGCGCGAGGCGGCTGCGCAAGCCGCCCTGGTCCTGCACCGCGGCTACCTTGGCGTCGAAGTGACTCGCAGCCACGTCAGGGAGCTGGTCCGCGACCTGATCGCCCCGGACCAGGCACTCCGGACGGAGGCGAGTGCCGCACTCATCGAGGAGGAACACGCCGTGGCCGGCCCGGTCACCGTCCTGGTAGCCATGGTGGCGCGCGAAGAGGGCGAGCCTCTGGCTGAAGAACGCCGTCTGGCCCTGGAGCTCGCCGTCGACCGCTGTCGACGACGGCTTCCCCCCTCGCGCGGATTGGCCCTGACGCGTCCGGATCACGCGCTTCTGCTGACGATCTGGCCTGGGGCACGTTCCCAGGTCATCGAGCGCAATG
The DNA here is from genome assembly GCF_042750115.1 of Streptomyces sp. NPDC059455. NCBI lineage: Bacteria > Bacillati > Actinomycetota > Actinomycetes > Kitasatosporales > Streptomycetaceae > Streptomyces > Streptomyces sp. NPDC059455. Next base: position 105,143 of record NZ_JBHYVB010000003.1, on the reverse strand, counting down.
CCGCCGAGCTTGCCGAGGTACTGCGCGAAAAGCTGGTCGCAGAACTCGGCCTGGGACGGGCCGCCCTGTGCTGGGTAGGCATAGGCGGGCCACGCCCACGCCTCACGGAGGCCCACTCCTCCTACGAGGAAGCCCGCCGCGCTGCCGAGGTCGCCCGCATCACGGGCACCGTGGGTCAAGTGGTTGCTCATACACAGCTGGGCGTGTACGCGCTATTGGGCAAGCTCACCCCCGACGAGCTTGCCGAGGGCATCCACCCGGGGCTGCACTCCCTGCTGTCACACTCCGCGCACCGTGGGCTGGTTGACACCCTGCGGGTGTATCTCGATCACGCCGGCGATGCCCGGCACGCCGCCACCGCCCTGCACATCCACCGCTCCACACTCTACAAACGGCTGCATCGCGTTGAGCAGCTCACTGGGCTGCAACTGGACGTCGGCGATGACCGACTGGCCGCGCATCTCGGCCTGAAGATGGCAGAGTTGCACCCCCGCTTGCCGACATCGATGAAGGCGCCGGACGTGGTGTTGTGAGCACGGGCCGCAGCTGGGCAACGTTGCTACGGTTGCCGCAGAACCTGCGGCGTTCGCCGTGCCGTCACCCCCGTGACGTGCACGAGCCCGCCCGGTGCCGGGTACGAGCCATCCTCTTCGACGGGGAACCCGGCTCAGCGGCCAGCGTCAGCCGAGGACCGTGCCCGTGGATGGGGTCGGCCGACGTCGGCGTGAGAACGCACCGAGATCGATGGTTTGACCGGTGTGTTCGCAGGTGTGCGTGAGCGCACTCCGGTCGTGGTCGTGCCCGCCTTCGACACCCTGGATCAGGGTGGTCATGAGGCGGCCTACCAGAGGGGCGTTCTTGAACTGATTGCCGCTGGTGCCTATGGCCACGTAGAAGCCGGCAAGCTCGGTTCGGTCGTACACGGGGGTCCAGTCGTCGGTCACGTCGTACACGCCTGCCACACCACGAGGCTTGTTGGGAACGCGCAGGCCGGGCAGTCGGCGAGCCGCCCGCGTCACCTGCGTCCTGAACTGCGACACGGTCGGAGTGGGACACCCATCGTCCGGATCGTCGAGCCATTCCAGCGGGTCGCACTCGGGTTCCGTGCCGCCGACGAGCAGGAACTCCCTGCCCTCGGGCCGTATATACGTGCCGAGGTCCATATCGAGCAGCACCGGTGCGTGCCCGTCGCCGCCGGCGTCGTGGTAGCCGGCGGGCGCCGCTACGTGGTGCACCTCCTGACGCAGCGGCCGCAGACCGACGGTGAAGTCACCGCCCACTCCGGCGAGCCGGTTCAGCTGTCCCGACCATGGGCCGGCCGCGTTGACGACCACCCCGGCGGACAGTTCGGTTCCGTCCTTGAGGCGCACCCCGCGCACGCGTCCCCCGCGCCGCATCACGGCGGTGACAGGGGTCTTCCACCGGAAGGCGGCTCCGTGCCGCTGGGCCGCCGCAGCAAGGTTGTGCGCGGCGAGTTGCGGGTCGTCGACAAAGCCTCCGTCGGGTGTGTGGAGAGCACCGAGCCGAGCGGACGCGTCGGCGAAGAACTCGTCGTCATCCACGGGGCGGGGCGGAAAGTACCGGCCGGTGTCCACGGCGGGCAACCGCTTGGACAGCTCTCGTGCACCCCATTTTTCGTACGGGACACCGACCTTGTCGAAGTGTCGCGTGAACATGCCGCAGGGTGCGAAGTCCACGTCCAGCATGGTGACGCCGCAGCGGTTGAACGCCGCGAGGGGTTCACCGGCGGGTGCTTGGAGATGGTCGCGCCACGCTTCCCAGCAGTGACGGGACTCCCAGGCAGCGTTGACGCCCGCGATCGTGGGATAGGTGAAGCGGACCACGGCGCTCGAGGCGCTGGTGGAGCCGTTGCCCGCGCCGCCGAACTTGTCGACCACGACGACCCGCAGACCGCTCCGCACCAGTTCGAGAGCAATGGAGGATCCGATTATCCCGGCCCCGACGACGACAGCGTCTGTGCTCTCAGCCATGTTCCAACCCACCTTCTCGTTGCCGGACCAGACGGTTCCGCTGGCGGCGCGGAGGGTCGCCGCTCCGCCCGTTGTCCGCACATTACGCAGGTCAACGGCCATGTTCCGGCGACTGTTGTCGCCACTTTCCATCGTCGTACCCAACAGTTGTCGCGCGCGCCGATGCTCAGCTGTCAGAACCCACCATGGGCCTGGCAGAGGCGGGGGTCGAGGCTGCTTGTCAGCGCGTCCGCAGACAGGGTCCGAGGGATCAGGTGAGGCGGCGGCGAGGGCTGAGGGCCTGCTTAACGCTCCGGACGTGATCGTGGAACGGATCGGCCCTCCCTCATGCGCAGGATCAAGGTGACCGCGTCCTCCGAGCGGGTTCCGGGAGTCAGGACTTCCTGCAAGAGGAGGCCGCGAATCGCGGCAACGGTGACGGTGGCCACATCCCGCGCTTCCTTCGCCTCGAGCCCTTCGCGTTCCGCGAGTGAGGACAGCATCACGGTCAGGTCGCCGATCGACTCCACGAACTCCGGGAAGTCCTCGGGGCCGTACGCGGCCAGTCCGACGACGTAGAAGAAGCCGCGGACACGCGACAGCTGCTCCGGCCGGGTGTAAGTACGCCAGATCGCCACCACGAAATCGTCGAAGGTGCCCTGCTGGGCGGCCTCCAAAAGTGCCTCGTTGTCACGGGATCGCTGCGCCGTGAGCATGGCGGCCAAGACGCCCGAGAGTGACCCGAAGTGGTAGCGCAACAGGGCATGGCTGGTCTCGATCCGGGCGGCGATCTCACGGAGCGACATCTCCGGCGGGGGAAGGGCCTCGCCGAAGGCGTCGAGAAGCCGTGCCAGGAGTCGCTCGCGCGCGCTGCCCTTGCGTTCCGAGGTTGACAGGATCACTCCCACAGTTTATCCATTGGAAAAGAAAAGGCGGTTCCGTGTTGCTTCGCACATGGTCGCAGTCAGCTCGCAACGGCGGAGGATCGGCTATGAGACCTGCTCGTATAGTCGGCGCGGCGGTCATCGACGGATCGGGGCGCGATCCCGGCAAGCTCGACGTCACTATCGAGAACGGCCGCATCACTCGCCTCGGTGCCTCCAGCGCGCACGGCGAGCGTCTCGATGCCGAGGGACTGACGATGACGCCCGGCCTGATCGACGCTCACGTCCACCTGGGCCTGTCGAGCCCGATCCGGCCGCACTTCTCGTTTCGGATAAGCGCCGCAGAGATCGCGGCGGACATCTTCGCCACGGCCGGCGCGACGCTCGACGCCGGCTTCACCACCGTTCGCGACACCGGCGGGATCGACGGCGGTGTCGTCACCGCGATCGCGAAGGGCAAGGTCAGAGGGCCGCGCGTCCTGTCGTGCGGACCTGTTCAGTGCCAGATCGGCGGGCACGGCTACTACGGAGCCGAATGGGAACCCACCGAGCTGTGGAGCAGCCACCACATCCCGGGCCTGTGCGCCCTCTCCATGATGGCGGGCAACGCGGACGAGCTGCGGCACAACGTCCGCGAAGCCTTCCGTCGCGGAGCCTCCTTCCTGAAGCTCTGCGTGACCGGCGGAGTGGTGGGCGCACATGATCAACTGACCGACACCCAGTTCACCGTCGAAGAAATCGCTGTCGCAGTTCAAGAAGCTGCGGCACGGAACACCTATGTGACCGTCCACGCCCACAACAACGAGGGCATACGCAATGCGGTCGAGGCCGGGGTGCGCTGTGTCGAGCACGGCACCAGCCTCGACGAATCCACAGCGACCCTGATGGCCGCTCGCGAGGTCGCCCTCGTGCCCACGTTCGCTGTCGTCGAGCAACTGCTGCACGACACCGCCGGAGCCGGTCTCGCCGAGTCGACCCGCGACCGGGCCAAGGGCGTACGCGAGCAGATGACGAAGGCGCTCGCTGTCGCCAAGCACGCAGGAGTACGGATCGGGCTGGGTTCCGATCTCATCGGTCCGGCCCAGGACCGTCGCGGCAAAGAACTCAGCCTGCGCGCAGCCCTCGAGACGCCGATGGAAGCGCTCGTGGCGGCGACCCGGACCAACGCCGAGATCCTCGGCCTGTCCGGCCAGGTGGGTGTCATCACTCCCGGCGCGCAGGCAGACCTCGTTCTGTGGAACGGCAACCCGCTCGAAGACCCGGAACTGTTCTCCGACCCCACCAACGCCGTCCTCGTGATCCAGGCCGGCCAGATCGTGAAGGACCTCAGATGAGCACCATGTGGCAGGGCTGCCTCCCTCACACCGACTACTTCGAGATACGCTCCGGCGGTGGGCACGACTACGGCGTCTGGGTCACCACGCCACCGCGCTACGACCCTGCCGCGGCGCAAGCGCCTGTGGTGTACGTGCTCGACGGCAACTGGGCCGTGGGCATGACCGCCCCACTCATCGTCACGCAACTGGACCCCATGCAGGCGATTCAGCCCTACGTGCAAGTCAGCGTGGGTTACGCGGGCGAGGAAGCAGAGCACTGGGAGCGGTTGCGCAACCGCGACCTCGTGCCCCCCGGTGAACCCATCGCGAAGGAGTACATCGATGCGGTGGAGATGGGGATCGAAGCGGGCACGACGACTCGCGAGCAAGCCGACGCCTACCTCGCTGAATTGAGCGACAGCCGCGGGGATATGTTCCTGAACTTCCTTACCGACGACCTGCACCCGCGAATCGAACGCGACTACGGCACAGCCCCGAGCGGTCACGGCCTCTTCGGCTATTCCTACGGCGGACTCTTCAGCCTCTACGCCTGGCTCACCAAGAGCACCTTCTTCGAGAGCATCGGCGCGGGCAGCCCCGGCATCGTCAATGCGGACAGTCAGGTCTTCGCTCGTCTTCAAGCAATGGGTGACACCCTGCCTGCTACCAAGCTTCACGTGACCTTCAACGACCGGGAGATCCTCGGAGACCTGGCGGTCTACCAGAATCTCACGAAGAACACGGCCGCCTTCCTCCACCGCCTCACCTCACGCGGCGGATCCGTCACCAGCGCACTCATGCACGAAACGCACGTGACCGGGCTCCAGGCATCGTTCCTCAGCTACCTCAGGACCTGCCGTGCCCAGTAAGCCTGGACGCCGCGGCTCTGCCTGACCGCCGCGCTGGGCGGCAGCGCTCCTGGACAGTGCCGCCGCCCCGAGTGCCTGGCACCACACGCCGCACCCGACCATGAACCGGCTGCCCGGCGGCGTGGTGCCATCTGTGTCGCATTCATACGTGAGTCAACTTCTCTGGAGGTGTGCGGGTGGCCGAGCGGGACTTCGTCAGCACGACGCCCCCTGCCGTGGGTATCGCCGAAGTACTCAGGCGACGGCTGCCCGCCGGCCGGGTGGTGACTGATCCGGACATCGTCGCCGGTCTCTCCCACGACCAGGCGGTGTGGGCGCCTGTTGGCCGAGCGGTGGCCGTCGTGCGCGTCAAGAGCACCGACGAGGTCCGGACCGTGGTTCGTGCGTGCCTGGAGCAAGGAGTCCCGTTGGTTGCACGCGGCGCCGGTACTGGATTGTCGGGGGGCGCCAATGCCGTCGAAGGCGGCGTGATCCTCGCGCTGGACGGCATGGATCGGGTGCTGGAGGTCGACGAGCTGGAGCGCCTCGCCGTCGTGCAGCCCGGTGTGGTCAACGACGACCTGCGCGCCCATGTAGCGGCGCTCGGCCTGTGGTACCCGCCTGACCCCGCTAGTTCGCCCTGGTCGACCATTGGAGGAAATGTCGCGACGAACGCCGGCGGAGTGTGCTGCGTCAAGTACGGCGTCACTCGCGACTATGTCCTCGGTTTGGAGGTCGTGACCGGCACGGGCGAGGTGGTCCGGCTCGGGCGCCGTACGGCGAAGGGGGTCGCCGGCTACGACCTCGTGAGCCTCATGGTGGGTGCCGAGGGCACTCTTGGTGTCGTCACCGAGATCACGGTCCGGCTGCGACGCCTGCCTCCGGTCGGCGTGACCGCCGTCGGCTACTTCGACAGCGTCGGGCAGGCCGGTGACGCGGTGCGTGCCACGGCTGCCGCCGGGCTGCGGCCCGCCGCGCTGGAACTCGTCGACCGGCACTGTCTGCGCGCGGTCGACGCCTGGAAGAACATGGGACTCTCCACCGAGGCGGACGTGGTCCTCCTGGCCCGCTTCGACGATGACAGCCGCGCCGCCGAGGAAGGCGCCCGCCGGATCGTCGACTGCTTCCGCGGCGCCGGCTCGACTTGGGCGGACCGGTCGGAGACAGAGGAAGAGGCCGAGATGCTCTTCGCGGCCCGTCGGCTGGCCTTCCCCGCACTTGAGCGGCTGGGGCCGGTCCTCACGGAGGACGTCTGTGTGCCCATCGGGGCGGTGGCGGAGATGCTGGCCCGTATCGACCGGACCGCGGAGAGGCACCGGATCACCATCGCCAACATCGCGCACGTCGGCGACGGCAACTTGCATCCGCTGCTTGTGACGGAACACGGTGACGCGGCGGCTCAGGTCCGGGCCCGCGCGGCGTTCGACGACATCATCGCGGACGCCCTTGAATTGGGTGGGACGGTGACTGGTGAGCACGGTGTGGGACTGCTCAAGCGGCCCGGCCTCACCCGTGAACTCGGCCCGGCCGTCCTGGAGATGCATCGCGCGGTGAAGCGTGCTCTCGACCCGGCCGGGATTCTCAACCCTGGCAAAGTTTTCGGGCCGGCATGACCCCTTGGCCAAGTACAAGACCGGGCCGCGGACGACAGAGCTCCCATGCGCGGGTGACGCGGGACGAATAGGCGCCCGGAACCGGTACCTCCGGCCGGTACGGGTCACGCCCCCCAACTGCCTTTGTGATCAGGGCTATTGGGGACGCTTCGCTGCGTCCGGAGCACGCCACCAGACCGTAACGGAACGATCAGGGATGGATGCGCTTGAGTATCCATATCCGGCGCCCAGTGGCGCACGATGGCTCAGGATCGCGCCATCTCCGCAGGTCAGCCACTACCCACTACTACCAAAGAGTACGGGGCGGAGCCCCAGTTGTGGGAAGGGGCGGGGGGAAGAGCCCGCCGCAGGCGTCGCCGACCCGCCGGACATCTCCTAGGTGCACCACCACAGGAAGCGCTGGCAGGTCTCCGTGGGCGTCGGGGCCGGCGTCGGTGCGACGGTCGCCGGGCCGGTGGGCCTCGGTTTCGGCGGGGTGGTGGGCCGATGCGTCGACCCGGAGCCGCCCGGGGCCGAGGGCGAGTCGTCCGACGGGTCGGAGGACGAGGCGTCGTCCGGATCGGGCGAGGCGTCGCCGTCCGCGCCCTTGGACTTCCCGCCGTCCTTGCCCTTGCCCTCGTCCTTGCCCTCGTCCTTGCCCTTGGACGACGTTCCGTCCTCGCCGTCCCCCGCCGAGGGGCCCGCGCCAGGGCCGGTCGTGTCCTGGACGATCGTCTCGGCGGATTCGGTCACGCCGCCGTCGCGGTCGGCCACCGGCTCCTGCCGCCTGGGCGCCGGGGAGGATTCCCGCCAGTGCCCCTCGGTGGCCAGCTCGGCCACGAACACCGCGACCAGCACCGGGCCGAGCACCGACGCCAGGATCGCCACCCGGCGTCCCCGGCCCCGGCGGGCCCGGCGGGCGCGGCGGCCGAAGAGACCCCGGGACTTGGGCTTCCGGCGCGAGGCCCGGGTGGTGCCGGAGGCACGGGACGCCTGGGCCGTACGACGGTCCGCCCGCCGTTCCGCCCGCGTGGCGGGCGCCTCGTCCCCGGCGCCACCCTCGTCCGCCGCGTCCGCCACGTCCGCCACGTCCGCCGCAGCAGAGGGCAGCCCGAGGTCCTCGACGGGCCTCCCGCATCCAGGGCAGGAAACGGCACCGTTGAGATGGCGGCGACACGGAGAGCAGTAATCCATTTCGCCGGGCAGGTTATGTGACCAACGGGTAGGTCAGCAGGACGCGGGGTGTGAGGATCCTGTGCAAAGAACCGTACGAAAGCCCTCGTCAAGCCCCTGTCCCGGGGGCGGCCGGGGTCCGCCCGGCCCCGCTCAGCCGCCGAAGGCGGGCTGCGCCAAGCCCTGCCCCACACCCTGGATGACCAGCAGCGACCCGGCGAGCGGCGGTGCGGAGGCGCCGAGTCCGACGCGTGCCGAGGTCAGGTACAGATCGGTGAGGTCCGCACCGCCGAAGGCACACGCGGTCGGGCGCGGGAACGGCAGCTCCACCACCCGATCGAGTGTCCCGTCAGGGGCGTATCGACGGATCGCGGCGCCGTCCCACAGGGCGACCCACACCGCGCCGTCGGCGTCCACGCACAGCCCGTCCGGGAAGCCCGCGCCCTCCTCGACCTCGGCGAACGGTCTCCGGCCCGAGACCACCGGACCGTCCGGGTCCGCGACATCGGAGATATCGGAGACATCGAAGACATCGATACGGCGGGTGGGGGTGTCGATGTAGTACATGAGGCGGCCGTCCGGGCTCCAGCCGATGCCGTTGCTGACCGTCACCGCCGGCAGGAACTCCGTACGGGAGCCGTCGGACCCGATCCGGGAGAGCGTGCCGCCGCCGGCCCCCTCGTCGTAACGCATGGTGCCCGCCCAGAGCGAGCCGTCGGGCGCGACGGCGGCGTCGTTGCCCCGGCGGCCGGGGACCGCCTCGCGCAGCAGCCAGTCGAAGCCGCCGTCCGCCCCGTACACCCCGATGCCGTCGCGGAGGTTGACCACCAGACCGCCGCCCGCGCGGGGCTTGGCCGCGCCGACGTGCTGCTCGGTGCCCAGGGTGGTGCGGCGGCCGGTGGCGGGGTCGTAGGTGTGGACACGGGAGGAGAGGATGTCCACCCAGATCAGCCGCTGGGCGGCGGCGTCCCAGGTGGGTCCCTCACCGAGCACGGCGGTCGCGCGCACCGCGATCTCGAGCGATGGCCGTGTGCTCATACGTCCCGCCTCCGATGTCCCAGCCGCACCGACAGTTCACCCGCGCCCTTGGCCGCCAGCTCCTCCAGCTCGGCCTGGCGCTCATCGCTCCAGCGGATCGTCGGCACCGAGATCGACAGCGCCGCGACCACCTTCCCCGCGGAGTCCCGTACGGGAGCCGCCACGCAGTTCACATCCGGGTTGGACTCCCGCTGCTCGACCGCGATGCCGCGCTCGCGCACGGTGTCGAGGTGGCGGCGGAGTTCGGCGGGGGAGGTGATGCTGTTGTCCGTCATCGCGGCCAGCGGCTGATCGCCGGACAGCCGCGCGGCCAGGGCGTCCTCCGGGAGGGACGCGAGCAGCATCTTGCCGACCGAGGTGCAGTGGGCGGGCAGCCGGCGGCCCGCGGCGGAGACCATGCGGACGGCGTGGGTGGAGTCGACCTTGGCGATATAGATGACGTCCATGCCCTCGAGGATCGCGACATGCACGGTCTCGTCGCAGGTCTCCGCGACGCTCCGGGCCACCTGCTGGCCCTCGGCGGCCAGGTCGAGCTGCTCGGCGTAGCGGCTGCCTAGCTGGTACGGCCGCACCCCGAGCCGATAGCGGCCGGGCTGGTCGGGCAGCTGGACCAGATAGGAGCGGGCGGCCAGAGTGGTCACCAGTTCATGGACCGTCGTACGGGGCAGCCCGAGCCGACGGGTGATCTCGGGCGCGGAGAGCGTGCCGTCCCCGTCCAGGAAGAGCTCGAGTATGTCCAGAGCCCGTGTCACCGCGGGCACCAGGCGTCCCATAGTGCTCGCCCTCCCCTTCTGGTTCAGATGGCAAGCGTTCGAGATTCCGGCCGGTGGCCGGTATCGCGAACACAGGTTATGCGGAGGGGACATCCCGCGGCAATGGTCCGGCAAAGGCACGATGCGATGGGAAGCGCTTGCGCCACCGGACGGGGACACCCCCGTACGCCACGATAGGAGCCATGGATTCCGCGCCCGGCTCATTCGCTCAGCCCGACTCGTTCCCCACCCCTTTCCCCTTCGTCCTCGTGCTGCTGCGCCGGATGGCCGACCATCAGCCGGGGCTGGTCGAGGACGCACTGCGCGAGCTGGGCTTCGGACGTGCGGTGATGCGCGAGGCCAACCGCCGCTGGCAGGCCATGCAGCGCTCGCCGCGGCGGCGCTCGGCGGTCGCCCGCTACCGCTCCGTGCTGGGCCCGCCCGAGTCCACGGCCACCCGCCGGATCGGCGATCTGACCTGCGAGGCGCTGAGCTGGACCGTGCCGCTGTGGCCGGATCTGCGGTTCGAGGTGCTCACCGCGCCCAACGGGGCGGTGTGGAACGAGTGGCTGGTGCGCGCTCCGGGCGCGCCCGGACCCCGGCTGCGTACGGCCGCCGATCTGCTGCCCTGGTCCTGCACGGTGGACGAGGTGGCACGCGCCTTCGCGCCCGCGCGGCCCATGGAGGGCTCGGCGCCCACCCGCTGGCGGCTCGCCTTCGACGCGCCGGAGGCGGACAACGGTGAACTCCGCCACTATGTGGCGGAGTTCACCTGGGGACTGCTGCAGCGTATGGAGGACGTCAGGCCAGCTTCGCCGACAGCGTGATCTCCGTACCGGCGAGCGCCTGGCTCACCGGGCAGTTCTTCTTGGCGTCCTCGGCCGCCGCGGCGAACGCGGCCTCGTCCAGGCCCTCCACCGTGCCCTCGACGGTGAGGTGGATACCGGTGATCCCGGTACCGGGCTGGAAGGTGACCTCGGCCTGGGTGGTCAGCTGGGTGGGCGGGTTGCCCGCCTGGGTGAGGCCGTGCGAGAGCGCCATCGAGAAGCAGCTGGAGTGGGCCGCCGCGATCAGCTCCTCGGGGCTGGTCTTGCCATTGGCCTGCTCGGCGCGGGACGGCCAGGAGACCGGCTGCTCGCCGATGCCGGAGGAGTCGAAGGTGACGGTCCCCTTGCCCTCGGCCAGATTGCCCTGCCAGACGGTGTGCGCGGTACGCGTCGTAGCCATGCTCGCTGTTCCCTGCTTCCTGTCGGACGTGCGGTATGCGTATACGGTCGGAGATGATCACCCGGCGGGGGTGCCACCGCTCGCGGTCGCGCCCTGTCCGGAGATCGACTCCGAGCCTACGTTCCAGGCGACCATGGCCGGGCGACCATGCTCACTTCCCAGTCGACTGACGGTCGCGGTGTCGAGCCGGAAGAGCGCACCGGCGGACGGGGGCAGGCCCAGCCGCCGGGCGGTGAGCACCCGCAGGACATGGCCGTGCGCCACCAGCACCACATCGGCGCCGTCCGCCGCCGCCAGGTCGGGGGCGATCCGGGCGAGCACCCGGTCCACCCGGTCCCCGATCCGCTCGGGAGACTCACCGGGGTGGTCGGGGTGGTCGGGTCCAGCCGGTGGCACGCCGTCGGTCCACAGGTTCCAGTCGGGGCGGGTGCGGTGGATCTCGTCGGTGGTGACGCCCTCGTAGCCGCCGTAGTCCCATTCGCGCAGATCGGGCTCGACGGTCAGATCCTCGAGCCCGGCGAGCCGCGCGGTCCGCATGGCCCGGTCCATCGGGCTGACCAGGATCAGCCCGATCTTCCGTGCGGCGAGCGGCCCGCGCAGGGCACGTGCCTGCTCCTCACCGCGCGGGGTCAGGGGCAGATCGGTCCAGCTGGTGTGCCTGTGCGACCGGCTCCATTCGGTTTCCCCGTGCCGGACCAGCAGCAGCTCAGCCACGGCCGCCGGATGCCTTCTCCTCGCCCGCGACGCCCTGCTCCTTCTCCTCGTCGATGGCGTGCTTCTCGTTCGCCGCGGCGGCGATGGAGGCGCGCACCGTGTCCATGTCCAGGTCGCGGGCCTGGCCGATGAGGTCCTCCAGGGCCGGCTCGGGGAGCGCGCCGGGCTGGGCGAAAACCGCGATGTTCTCCCGCACGATCATCAGGGTGGGGATGGACTGGATATCGAAGGCGGCGGCCAGCTCGGGCTGGGCCTCGGTGTCGACCTTGGCGAACAGCAGATCCTGGTGGCGCCCGGCGGCCTTCTCGTAAATGGGCGCGAACATCCGGCACGGCCCGCACCAGGAGGCCCAGAAATCGATCAGAACGAATTCGCTCCCGGACACGATCTCGTCGAAGTTGTCCTTGGTGAGCTCGACGGTGCTAGTGCTCATGCCTGCGTTACCCGCTTCCGTACGTCGGCAGATGCCACATGCACGGTAACCCCGCCACCGCCCGCCGTTATTCCGGCGCGGTGGCGGGGTCGGCGGCCGCCGGGACGGCTAGCCCGTCCGGAAGCGTATGCCCAGGTCGACGGGGGTGAAGCGGCGTACGTCCCCGGTGGAGAGCCCGTGGTCGGTCCCCCGGAAGATCCAGAAGCCGCCCGTCCTGCCGTGGCCGTAGCCGGGCGCGGCGGCGATCACATCGTCGTGTCCGTCCCCGTCGACGTCGAGCAGCGGGGGCTGCGGGGCGAAGGCGTCGAAGCCGTACGGGGTGTGCCGGCCGGGCACACCCGGGGTGTCCAGGTCCAGGGACTGGACCCGGCCGCGCTCCCTGTGTGGGTCCTTGGCCTGGTCGGGGGCGTACTCGCCGCCGCGCCCGTGCCGTGAGCCGGGCAGCAGGGTGAGCCGGCCGTTGCCGTTGTTCTTCTCCGGGGTGGCCACGACGAGGTCGGGGCGGCCGTCGCCGGTGATGTCGCCGACGGCCGGAGAGCCGCCGAACCCGTCGCCGCGCCGTGCGTCACCGGGCATGCCAGGGGCGGACTGATCGACGGTGAGATCCGCACGCCCCCGGCCCAGACCGGACTTGGCGCCGTGGACGACGGTCAGCCGTCCGGAGCCGCGGTGGCGGCCGGGGCCGAGGGTCCCCTGACCGGGCGCGAGCAGATCGTCGGTCCCGTCGTGGTCGGCGTCCCCGGCCGCGGGCTCGCGCGGGCCGTCCTCCGTGCCGAGGGCGTGGGCCAGCCGCGCCTCGGGCCGCCTGTCCCGCACCAGGCCCTCGGGGCCGCCGCGGTAGTGGGCGACGGGGGTGTCCAGGGGGGCGGTCTCGCCGGGTTCCGGGCCATCCGCGCGTTGCGGCTCATCCGCCTGGCCGAGGCCGTAGCGGTAGGTCAGCACCACATCGGTGCGGTGGTCGCCGTTGAAGTCCCCGGCCGTGGCGGTGGCGGGTGCGCCGCGGCGGGGCCGGTCGGTGGGGCCGGTGGGCAGCGGGGCGGTACGGGCGGGGTGAGCCTTGGCGCCGAACGGCCCGTACAGCACACGTACGGCACCCCGGCCGTCCGCCGCCGAGGCCAGCACGTCGGCCGCGCCGTCCCCGTCGAAGTCCCCCACGGCCAACGCCAGGAATCCGGCCGCGCCGCCGCCGAGCGGGCGCGGCGCGGCCAGCCCTCGGGGGCCGCCGCGCAGCACCACCGTCTCCCCCGTCCGCTCGGCCCGCGGCGAACCGCCGTGCCGGAAGCGCGCCGTCACCAGGTCGGTGAATCCGTCCCGGTCGAGATCGGTGCGCAGCAGGGGGCCCACGTAGTCGTCCTCGGCGCCGTTCGCGACGAGGCGGTGCCGCGGGTCGAGGCCGTGCGCCCCGCCGTAGACCACCGCGAGCCGGGCCGGCAGCGGGCCCCGGGAGGCGCTGGTGGGGCGGATGGCGGTGGCGAAGTCGTCGTAACCGTCGCCGTTGAAGTCCCCGAGCGAGGCACCGGCCGCCCCCTTGGTGGCTCCCTCCACCGGCCTCCGCCCCTCGTGGCCGCCGCCCTCGCTGCACCCGGCGAGCAGCAGCACGGACACGGACACCGCCACGGCGGCGACGGGAACGGACGAACGCACGGCGACACCTCGCAAGGCGGATCGGGCGGACACGGACGGCAGAGACAACGGGCGGCGGGCACAAGGGGCGGCGGGCACAGGTACAGGTACAGGTACGGATACGGATACGGACGAGGGCTTCACCGCTCAAGGACTCCAGGGAGCGCGCTCGGGTTGCCTCGCGGCCGCCCCCGCCAAATACGCGCGACACCGGGCGCCGACCTTGCGATCATGACGCCTGGCCCCTGGCCTGGACCCTGGCCCCTGGACCCCGGACGAGAAAGGGCGATGCGCGATGCCGGCCATACCCGCCGACCCGACCGTGCTGCACCCGATGCCCGAGCAGCCACGGGTGGTACTGCTCAAGCCGCTGATCACCTCGCCGCTGATCGAGGTCGGCGAGTTCTCGTACTACGACGACCCGGATGAGCCCACCGCGTTCGAAACCCGCAATGTGCTGTACCACTACGGGCCGGAGCGGCTGGTCATCGGGAAGTTCTGCGCGCTGGGCGAAGGGGTGCGGTTCATCATGAACGGCGCCAACCACCGCATGGACGGCCCGTCCACGTTCCCCTTCCCCATCATGGGCGGCTCGTGGGCCGACCACTTCGACCTCATCACCGGTCTGCCGGGCCGGGGCGACACCGTGGTGGGCCATGACGTCTGGTTCGGATACCGGGCCATGGTGATGCCCGGCGTCCGCATCGGCCACGGCGCGGTCATCGCCTCCGGTTCCGTAGTGGTGGACGACGTTCCCGACTACGGCATCGTCGGCGGCAACCCGGCCAAGCTCATCCGCCGCCGCTACGACGAGGAGGACATCGCCCGGCTGCTGGCCCTGGCCTGGTGGGACTGGCCGCTCGAGCACCTCACCGGCCATATCCGCACGATCATGTCCGGCAGCGTGGACGAACTGGAGGCGGCGGCCCCGGGGGAGGATGTGTCCGGCGGCTCGTGACTCCTGCGGCGGACTGTTCCCCTCCCCGCCCCTTCCCATGCAGCGTCGATGTGCGGCTCCGCCGCGTGGAGGCTCCGCCCCAGACCCCGGACCGGGCTTCGCCCCTTCCCGCAGCACCGCTATGCGGCTCCGCCGCGCGGTGGGGCTCCGTCCCAGACCCCGGAGGTCCAGGGGCGGAGTCCCCTGGTAGCGGTGCGGAGAGGGGGAGGCCCCCCGCACCTGCCGCGGGGCCAGGCGGTGTCCGGCGGGTCTTGGCGCCTGCGGCGGGCTGAGCATCGGTGTTCGGCTCCGCCCCCGGGGGGGGGGGGCGGCGCCAGGAACGCCGGGGCAGCGGCGGGGGTTTTAAAAAAAAACGACCACACGAACACAGAAGGAGAGT